>CACDHZ010000041.1 GCA_902552705.1 uncultured Pelagibacteraceae bacterium | reverse complement strand
GATTTTCTGATATTTTGAAAATTGAATATTTTTTTTTGTATATTGAATTGATCTGCATACTTAAGGCCTTTGGCCTTATTGATATTTGAAATTACTAAATTAATTAAAATAGGAGATTTTTTTGTTTTTGAAAATTTGATAATATTTTTTAAATTGCTACCTGTACCTGAAATAAAAACAGCAGTTTTTATTTTTCTAGGACCAGTTAATTTTTCCATTAAGTTTAACTTTATTTTTTCCAGATGATATTTTTCCAATAATATATGGTTTGAATTCTTTATCAAAAAATTTGTTAATTTTATTACTATTTTTTGGGTCAATTATTATACAAAAACCAACTCCGCAATTAAAAGTTTTTAACATTTCGCTATCTTTAATTTTATTCATTTTTAACCATTTAAAAATTTTTTTTACCTTAATTTTATTTAAATCAATATTAGCAACTAAACCATTTGGGATTACTCGTTTAATATTATCTGGTAATCCTCCACCCGTAATATTTGCACAACCATTAATAAGATTATTATCAATTAGTTTTAAAACTTCATTTACATAAATTTTTGTTGGTTTCAATATTTCTTTTTTTAAGAAATTATTTTTTACCAAATTAATTTTCTTTTTTTTTAAAATATACCTTACTAAGGAATATCCATTAGAATGAACACCGCTCGATGGTATAGCCATAATTAAATTATCCTTTTTAATTTTTTTTTTATTTAAGATCTTTTTTTCATCAACCACACCAACTGCAAAACCAGCTATATCAAATTTACCTTTTGTATAAGTATCTGGCATCTCTGCAGTTTCTCCACCAACTAGTTCACATTTAGCAATTTTACATCCTCTTACTATTCCTTTAATTATAGATTTTAGTTTTTTTAAATCTATTTTGTTAATTGATATATAATCTAAAAATAATAATGGTTTTGCTCCTTGAACAATAAGATCATTGACACTCATAGCAACTAGATCAATTCCAATTGTATCAAATTTTTTTAATAAATTAGCTATTTCTACTTTTGTTCCAACTCCATCTGTACAAGCTACAATTTTTGGCTTTTTGATGTTTTTTGGGATACTTGAAATTGATCCAAAACCACCAATATTGTTAAACTTTTTTTTGCCTTTATTGTTTGATGAAATAGACGATATAAATTTAACAAATTTATTAGCAGCATTTATGTTTACACCACTTTTTTCGTAGGTAAATTTTTCTTTTTTCATTAGTATAAAGTATGCAAATTATTAATAAATTATTTAGATTAGAAAAAGTATATATATTTTTTATTTCATTCCTTCTATTTATAATAATTTTTTCCACAACTTTTTTACAAGCCAACACTTTTAAAGTTACAGATATTCAAATTTCATCTCCATTTGAGCTAAATTTTAAGAAAAATAGTGTAATAGATGATGGGTTTCGAACTTCGTTTTCTAATTTACTTTCTATGATTACAACCTCAGGTGATAAAAACAAAATTCAAAAAATTTCAATTAAAGAAATTAAGAGTATGATTGACTCCTTTACAATTAGTAATGAAAAATTTGTAAAGAATGAGTATTCTGCGAAACTGGAAACAACTTTTAACAAAAAAAAAGTTTTAATTTTTTTAGAAAGAAAAGGTGTTTTCCCATCAATACCAATTAAAAACAAAGTTTTATTAGTTCCAATTATAGTTGATACAGAAACAGATAATATCTATTTATTTAACAATAACATTTTTTATGAGAAGTGGAATGAAATACAAAAAAATTATCAATTACTTGAGTATCTACTGCCTAATGAAGACATTGAGGATTTAAATAATATTCAAAAAGAATTTAATTCAATCGAAACTTATGATTTTTCAAATCTTGTCAAAAAATACGATCTTAAAGATTATATAATAGTAATAATCTACAAAAATAATCAAGAAATTAAAATATTATCAAAAATTAATTTAAACGATTCATTAAAAATTAATAACAAAAAATTTGTAAAACTAAATTTAGATAATGATGAAGATTTTTATAAGGTTTTACAAAGTTTAAAAATTATTTATGAAGATGAGTGGAAAAAAAATAATGAAATTAATACATCTATTAAATTACCTTTAACAATTTCTGTAGACTCTAAAGATTATGAAAAGATTTTAAAATTAGAGAATACACTAAACAATTTCGATCTAATATCTGAGTTTTATATTTTGAAATTTGATAGTCAAAGTATTCAATATAAAATTATTTATAATGGCTCACCCAAAACTTTTTTAAACGATATGAGCAATAAAGATTTTGATTTAGTAACAGAAAATAATATTTGGAGAATTAAATGAAAAGTTTAAATCAACTGTTATTAGATTTTGAGCATAAACAAAATTTTAGTGATGATGATTTTTATGTTGGTAAAAGTAATTTTTATACTTTCGAATTAATCCATAAGTGGCCTAAATGGGAAAAAAATTTTTTAAATATTAGTGGAGAAAAATTTTCAGGTAAAACTCATTTGATTAATATATTTATAAAAAAATTTAACGGAATTCGGCTTGAATCAAAGTCATTGAACGAGGAAAAATTAAATTCAATTAGAGCTTATCAAAATATTATTTTGGAAGATTTAGATTTAGATATAAATGAGGAACTTATCTATTCACTTTTTAATTTAGTAGAACAAAATAATAAGTTTTTGATAATTACATCCTTAAAGCCAGTAGTTGAAATAAGTTTTAAATTAGATGATCTGAGATCCAGAACTAAAAATTGTCTTTTAGCTAAAATTGAGAATCCTGATGATGAACTTATGTTTGCCTTAATTTTAAAAAATTTTTCCGATCGTCAGATTTTAATAGATAAAAAATTGATTGATTTTATCAT
>CACDHZ010000040.1 GCA_902552705.1 uncultured Pelagibacteraceae bacterium | reverse complement strand
GTTACAATATACTGATGTTCAACTGGTATAACTGGTATATCTAATCCAACCATTTCACCAGTTTGTCTTGCAAAATTTCCTGAACAAGAAATAACATGCTCACACTCAATTGAACCCTTATCAGTTTCTACAACCCATCCGTCTTTAGTTTGTTTCATAGAAATTACAGTTGTGTTTCTATAAATTTCTGCACCCATGTTCCTCGCACCTGTTGCTAAAGCTTGAGTTAAATCTGCAGGTTGAATATATCCATCTTCAGGATGTTGAATTGCACCGACTAAATCATCTGTATGACATAGAGGCCATATTTCTTTTACTTGTTGTGGTGTTAAAAATTTGACATCTACACCAATTG
Organism: uncultured Pelagibacteraceae bacterium; assembly: GCA_902552705.1. GTDB lineage: Bacteria > Pseudomonadota > Alphaproteobacteria > Pelagibacterales > Pelagibacteraceae > Pelagibacter. The sequence continues at coordinate 2,588 of CACDHZ010000040.1, read as the reverse complement.
TCCGAGCTACACCTGCATACTGATGATATTCATCCATTCTATCTTTAGTGCTTGCTAAACGAATATTAGAAACAACACTAAAGCCTACATTTTTTCCTGTCTCTTCTTCTAATTTCTTATAAAGATCAACAGCATATTTATGAAGTTGTCCAACAGAATAACTCATATTAAATAAAGGTAATAATCCTGCTGCATGCCAAGTAGATCCCGATGTTAGTTCTTTTCGCTCAACTAGAACTACATCTGACCAACCCTTTTTGGCTAAGTGATAAAGTGCACTTACGCCTACTACTCCACCACCTACTACTACAACTTTAGTTTTTGTTTTCATTCAGCGATTACTACTAAATTTTTAATAATAACGAAACAAAATTGTAAAGGTTCAATCATATGGAGCTTCCTAAAGGAATTGGATTCGATACCATAGTTGTAAGCCAACAATCTTTTAATGGGCCCTCTATCGTGTATTTTTCAACTTGCCAATTAAATTTGTGATATATCTTCTCTTTATCTAATATAACCACTTCAAATTGTGCCCAATTATCACCACTTCCAAGTTGTGTAATTGTATGACTCAAGTGATTAATCATCATCTGATATGTATCACCTTTAATCATCGCCTTAAATTTAACTAACGGTCCTGTGACTTTTTTATTATTTGGGTGAGCAAAATTCCACGTTTGCTCTATTCCGCTATCTTTATAACTAGCATCATTTTTTTGAAGTCCAATTAATTGAATCTCAACAACTTCAATAGGTTTAATATTACTATTAGGTTTTAATAATTCTGCTACAGATAATGAAATTGAAAAAAGAAAAATAATTAAAACTTTAAATATTATTTGCAGTTTTTTTAACATCATCAAGATATTTTTTTCTTTTTTTATCTCCTACAAATGGTACAGCAAAGTACCTTCTATATGTAACATCCGTTATGCCGCATATATTAAATACTCCTCTTCTTAACCTTTTTGTGGGCATATTTAAAAAAAAAGTTCTAACAGCAAATTGAGGTGAACCATAAGTACAAAAAACAACTGCTTTTTTATCTTTTAAATTACCTAATGGGTAACCGTAATTACCGAACAGTCTTTTAAATTTAAAAGCCCATGGTGGAGCTAAAACTTTATCTATCCAGCCCTCAACAATAGCTGGCATTCTAAAATTCCAAATGGGTGCAATCAAAACTATTACATCTGAGTCTTCTATTCTTTTCCTGTGATCTAAAACTTTTTCATCTGGTTCTTCACCACTAAAAACTGGATCAAACTTTTCTTGATAAAGATCCACTATATCTACCGAGTGACCATTTTTTTTGATTGTTTCTATGAATGTATCTTTTATTGAAGCATTGAAAGATTGTTTATTGTAATGTCCATATACAAGAAATATTTTTTTCATTTTAATCCCAAATTTTTTTTAAAGCATTTACTCTTCCACATCCTTTTTTATAAATCAGATAATTAATAAAATTATTTTTATAGTAATCTTGATGATGGTCTTCAGCCTTATAAAATTTATCAAATTTTCTTACATAAGTAACTATCTTTTTATTAAATTTTTTTTCAAGTTTATTAATAGATTTTTTTATTAATAAATTTTCTGATTCTGTTGAATAAAATGCGACTGACCTATAACTATAACCTTTATCGCAAAATTGACCTTGAAAGTCAAAAGGATCTATATTAATCCAAAAATTATCCAATAATTTTTTAAAACTAATTATCCTAGTATCGTATTTAATTTCTATTACTTCAAAATGGCCTGAGTTACCATAAGTTACTTCTTTATAAGTTGGGTTTTTTGTCGTTCCACCTGAGTATCCAGAAGTTACTTCTAAAACTCCTTCAATTTTTTCAAAAGACTCTTCCATACACCAAAAACATCCTCCTGCAAAATATGCAGTTTTTATATTTTGGCCATAAGAAACATTATGATTTATAAAAAAGATAAAGATGATTAAGAATTTTAAATTTATGATTTTTTTTTTCACAATTGACTATTTTATGTACTTAATGGAATTCATTATTAAAGCAAATATGACAAAATAGTATTATTTTTTCCTTTTTTGAGTTAAATCTGATAATTATACATCCTTACATGAAAGACCTTACATTAGTTATACCTGCGAAAAATGAACCTGAATCACTTCCGTATGTTTTAATGGAATTAGAAAAGTTAGATTTAAACTTTATAATAGTATTAGAAAAAAAAGATTATATTACAATTAACGCAATTGAAAAATTTAAATCTAAAATAATATTTCAAGAAAATAACGGTTATGGTGATGCAATTATACTGGGAATTAAAAATGTCAAAACTCAATACTTTTCGATATTTAATGCTGATGGTTCATTTGATCCATATGAATTAAGAACAATGTATGACAAAATTAAAAATGACTCATTAGATCTATTGCTCGCATCAAGGTATAAAGATAATTCAAGTAGTGAAGATGATACTGCTGTCACATTTATTGGTAATAAAATTTTCACAACAATAGGTAAAATTTTTTTTAAACTTCCTATAAGTGACATTTTATATACATATGTAGTTGGAAATACTCAAAAAATTTTAGACTTAAATCT
>CACDHZ010000039.1 GCA_902552705.1 uncultured Pelagibacteraceae bacterium | reverse complement strand
CTCCATAAACATTTTTATGAGAAGAAAGAATTTGCTCAATAAGAGTAGTACCAGATCTTGGCATCCCTACTATAAAAATTATTTTTTGACCATATGATTTAAGATCATCGATTTTATTTTCAGATATTTCTTTAATTTTTTGAAAATATTGGTTTTCTAATTTCAAGTCATAATTAATATCTTTTTTAAAAAGTTTATTTCCATTTTCATAAAATTTAAAAGATTTTTCATAATCACCAATATCTTCATATGCTTTTCCTAAAGCAAAATTTAAACTTCGCATTGCCTCACTACTAATATTTTCTTTTGATTTTTTTTCCATCGTTTTTAAATGTTCGTCGCCCAATTTATATTTATGGATCAAACTTATTGATTTATCAGCATTAGTAAAATTTGGATTATTTTCTAATATTTCAAAATATAATTTTTTTGCTTCATCAAAATTTCCAGATTGTTCATAAAATGTGGCAAGAGATAATTTAGGAGGAACCAAATTTCTATTTATTTTAATTGCTTTAATAAATAAGTTTTTAGCTTCTTCATTTTTATTCTGTTTAATTTTTAAATTTCCTAAATTAACTAAAACCTCAAGAAAATCTGGTTTTAGTTTTAATGCACTATTATAATATTCCTCTGCTTCTTCGTTTTCACCACATTGAACACAAGCTAATCCCAAGTTATTAAGGACACTAATATTTTGAGGTTGTTTTTTTTTTATCTTAAATAATAATTTTTTAGCTTCTTCACCTTTGTCGACTGCATTATAGGCCAAGGATGTTATATTATACAAAATAACTTCTTGAGGAAATTTTTTAATCAATACTAAGGCTTTATCAATTAAAGTTTCAAATTTTTTTGCTTTAAAAAGATTAAGCAATATTGCAACTTGATTTTTAAAATTTTCGATATTTTTCATTAATTCATTTTAATTTTATTACAAAACATATAAATAAATTAGTATATTAAATAAAATTAATTTTAGGTAATATATCTAATGACTATTTATGCGTTATCTACCGGACCTGGCATTTCAGGAATAGCAATTGTGAGAATTTCTGGGCCAGAGACTTCAAATATAGTAAAATTACTCACTGGAAAAAAAGTACCAACCCCTAGAATAGCAACATTGAGAAAAATAAACTATATCAACACTTCTGAGCTAATAGATGAAGCAATAATTATATGGTTTCCTGGGCCTCAGAGCTATACCGGAGAGGATATGGCAGAAATCCATGTTCATGGCGGTAAAGCAGTAGTTCAGGCCCTTCAAAACTCATTATCAGGAGTTAAAAATTGTCGACTAGCAGAGCCAGGTGAATTCACAAAGCTTGCTTTTCAAAATGGAAAAATAAATTTGTTAAAAGCCGAGAGTGTTGCTGATTTAATTTCAGCAGAAACAGAAATTCAAAGAAAACAAGCAATAAAAGTTATGAAAGGTAAATCATCTGAGAAATTTAATGAACTTAGAAATAGATTATTAAAAATTTTATCTTTTGTAGAAGCTAAAATAGATTTTCCAGAAGAAGATTTGCCTGAGGAAAATTTTAAAGAAATTAAAATTAGTTCTAACCAAGTTATTAAAGAAATTACGAAAATTTTAGATGATCAAAAGGTAGGAGAAATAATTCGTGAGGGATTTAAAATTGCAATAGTTGGACCGACCAATGCTGGTAAATCTAGCTTATTAAACAATTTATCCAAAAGAGAAGTGGCTATTGTATCTGAAATAGCAGGTACAACAAGAGACGTAATAGAAACACATTTAAATATTGATGGTTATCCAGTTATTGTGTCAGATACTGCAGGCATTAGAGACTCTAAGAACGAGATCGAGAAAAAAGGCATTAAATTATCTTTGGATAGAGCTGAAAATGCTGACTTAAAGTTAGTTGTAGTAGACGCAAAAAACATTGATATAAGCCAATTTTTGACCACTTTACTTAAAAAAGATGCAATTTTAGTAATAAATAAATCAGATTTAATCCATGACGAATTAGATCCAAAAATTAAAAAGATGAATCATGTTTTGATTTCTTTAAAACAAAATAAAAACTTGGATAAACTAATTTTAAAAATTAAAGAAAATTTAAAAAATAAACTTATTTCAGATGATGACATCTTAATCACAAGAGAGAGGCATAGACAGCATCTTATTCAATGCGTAGAAAATTTAAAAAATTTTTACGATAAAAATGGAAAAAAAGATTTTGATAAAGCAGCAGAAGATTTACGATTAGCAACAAGGCATCTAGGTATGATTGTTGGAAAGGTCGATGTAGAAGAGATATTAGGTAGCATTTTCAACGATTTTTGTATCGGAAAATAATTGCTATTTTGCTGGGTTTTTAGGAGTTTTTTTCCATTTTTCGTTGATAAATGCGGGTTTTTACATAAAAAAAACTCAAATCTTGTAAATATTTTAATCACATATAAATTTGATGCATGAAAAATGATTTATCATTTGATGTAGTTGTAATTGGGGGAGGTCATGCAGGTTGTGAAGCTGCAGCTGCATCTGCTCGCCTTGGTGTCAACACTGCCCTATTCACGCATAATAAAAATACTATTGGTGAAATGTCATGTAACCCAGCTATAGGAGGATTAGGTAAAGGACATTTAGTAAGAGAAATAGATGCTCTGGATGGAGTAATGGGTGAAATTGCTGACAAGTCAGGCATTCAATTTAGACTGTTAAATAGAAGTAGAGGTCCTGCAGTCAGGGGACCAAGAACTCAATCTGATAGATCTCTTTACCGTAAATTTATGCAAGAAAAACTGCTAAACTACTGTAATTTAAGCATTTTTTCTGATCCTGTAATTAAATTTATTTTTGAAAATAATAGAATAACTAGCTTTGAAACTTTAAAAGGAAAAAAAATCAAATGTAGCAAGATAATTTTAACTACAGGAACTTTTTTAAATGGTTTGATACACATAGGAGATAATAAAACTCCTGCTGGCAGATATAATGAGAAGCCTAGTACTGGTTTAAGTGAACAATTGCAAAAACAAAAATTTTCTATTGGGAGATTAAAAACTGGAACTCCTCCCAGATTAGATGCAAGGACTATTAACTTTGATAACCTTGAAAAACAATTTGCAGATAAGGATCCATATTTTTTTTCTTTCTTAACTAAAAAAAATTTTAATAAACAAGTTGCATGCTCTATGACATATACAAACGAACGAGTTCATAAAATT
>CACDHZ010000038.1 GCA_902552705.1 uncultured Pelagibacteraceae bacterium | reverse complement strand
AATTAATTCTAATTTTTTTAATTGTAACTTTAATTTTTCAGCAACTTCTAAAACTTTAAACTCTTCTTCTGGATTTGTTGGCAATAAAAGTTTTGACTTTAAATATGTAAGCCAAGTTGCCATCAATAGGTATTCTGATGCCACCTCTAAATTGAGATCTTTTTCATTTAAAATATAATCATGGAATTGATCTGCTAATTTTGTAATTGATATATTTTCAAGATCTACTTTTTGTGATTTTGCTAAATCCAAAAGAACATCTAATGGACCTTGGTAATTATTTAAATCAACATTAAAGTTTGTAGAATCAATATTTAGCATATGTAATCTTATCTTAAAAAACTATATAATTGTGATGTTTTTTTAATGATAAACTTTGTAAGATAAGGAGAATTTTTCGCTACTATGCACATTTCCTTATAATTACCGTTACAATGAAGGACTAAATTACAACCGGCATTAAATGCTTTAAGAGTATTTTGTTTAACAGAATACTTCAATCCTTTCATTGAGATATCATCTGTAATTAATAAATTTTTAAATTTAATATCATTTCTAATTAATTTAATAATTTTTTTTGAATGGGTAACTGTATTTATTGGATCTATATCTTTAAAGATTATATGAGCTGTCATGGCTAAAAGACTTTTTTTGTTTTTAAAAGTTGAAAAATCTTTTTTTTTTAATTGACTAAATTTAGTTTTAACTAATGGTGTTAGTTTATGGCTGTCAACTTTAGCAAGACCATGGCCTGGAATATGCTTAATGACAGTTCCAATATTATTTTCATGGTATTTTTTTATACAAATATCACCAATTTTTGAGATTATTTTTGGATTTTCAGAGAATGCACGATCACCAATAATATTACTAGCCCCCTTAACTCTTATATCTAAAACCGGAACTGTATTAATATTAATACCAATTAACTTAAGTATATAGGATGTTTGATTGATAAACACATTATAATATGTATTAAATTTTTTTAAATTTTTCTTAAAAAGCTTTCCAAAAAATTCACTTGTAAATGGATCACAATTAAAAAAAGTTCTTAATCTATTAACCCTCCCCCCTTCTTGATCTATCATAATGGGATAGTTATTATCTTTAAAAATTTTTCTTATTTCGTAAGTTAAATCTTTTGATTGCTTAATTGATCTTATATTTCTTGAAAATAATATAACACCCCACGGCTTGTATTTTTTTAAAAATTTTTTTTCTTTAACTGATAAGGTTGTAGATTTAATGCCTGTAATAAAAGATCTTCTTTTATTCATTGTTGTAAATTAATTTCCAAAAATTATAATTCTTTTTATTTTTATCAATAGTTTTTTCAACATATTCAACAATATTATTTGTATCATTTTTTAACAAAATTAGTTTTTTCGAATAATCTATTACTTTATTAGAATTTTGATTCAATGATCTGTAAGAATTTTTTTTATTATCATCAGAAAAATAATATTTTAATGTTAGAAAAATAAATACAAAAATTGTTACTATAAAAAATAAGTATTTTAATTCTTTAATCATTACATTTTTTGAGGCGTATCGACACCAACTATAGTCATTCCAGATTTTATTACATTAGATATAGCTTTTAAAAAAACTAATTTATCATCAGAAATTTTATTATCAGTATTTATAAACCTTTTACTTTTATCATCTTTTCCTAGGTTCCAATAAGAATGAAATTCGGAGGCTAATTCATATAAAAAAATTGCTATTCTATGTGGTTCAAGTTTTAAACTAGAAATTTCTATGCATCTAGGCCATTCCGAAATTTTTTTCAAAATTTTAATTTCATCCTCTGAGTAATTAAAATTATAATTTGTAATATTTAAATCTTTATTAATATCTAACTTAAGATGTCTAAAAATTGATGAAATTCTAGCGTAACAATATTGTACATAATAAAGAGGATTATCTTTTGATTTTTCCTTAACCTTTGTAAAATCAAAATCTAATTCAACATCACTATTTCTGTTTAACATAATAAATCTAGTAGCATCCTTACCTACTTCAGTAATTAAATCGTCTACAGTTATATAATCACCCTTACGTTTCGACATCTTAAATGGCTTGTTATCTTTTATAAGTTTAACTAATTGGCTAACTTTACAAATAAGTTTTCCTTTTGATTTAGATAGTGCATCAACTGATGATGAAATTCTTTTTATATATCCAGCATGGTCTGCTCCTAATATATCAATTAAATAATCAAATTTTCTATCTAATTTGTTTTTATGATAAGCAACATCGCTAGCAAAATAAGTCCAGCTTCCATCTGTTTTTTGAAGCGCTCTATCTTTATCATCACCAAAATCAGTCGATTTAAAAAGTAACTGCTCTCTCTCAATCCAATTATCATTATTTTCTCCAGCAGGTGCTTTTATTTTGCCTTTATAAACAAAGTTATTTTTCTGAAGATAATCAACAACTTTTTCTACTTCTTCATTTAAGACTAATTTCTTTTCACTTATAAAATTATCATGTTTAATGCCCAGACTTTTAAGGTTTTTTTTAATTAATATTAAGGCTTGATCAATAGACAATGTTGTTAATTCATCAGATATATCTTGAAAATTTTTGAAATCTTTACCTTTATTTGAGTTAATTATATTTTTTGCAAAATCGATAATATAATCTCCAGGATATAGATCTGGATTATCTGTTGGAAATTGTTCTTTAAAAATAATTTCTCTTATTCTAAAGTAAACTGATTTTGTAAAGTTTATGATCTGATTTCCGTAATCATTTACATAGTATTCTTTTGTTACCTTATGCTTATTAAATTGTAAAACATTAGCTAATACATCACCCAATATAGCCCCTCTACAATGCCCTACATGTAAAGGACCTGTAGGGTTAGCTGAAACAAATTCAATTAAGTAATTATTTTTTTTTTCATTCAAATTGACACCAAAAGTTTGAGAGTTTTTAATTATTTCTTTAATAAAATTCGTCCAAAAAATTGATTTAAATTTTATATTAATAAAACCTGGCTTAATTATTGACACATTCTCAACTAGTTCATCGTTTTTTTTAATAATCTTGACTAAAATTTCAGCTAAATCTAATGGAGATTTTTTATTTAATTTTGATAGCACCATTGCAGCATTAGTTGAAATATCAAAATTAAATTGTGATGGTGGAATTTCAGTATTTATACCATCAAGTTTTTCAGGTAAAATTAATTCACCTTTTTTAGATAAGTCAGATAAAATTTGCTTAATCTTAATTGTGTATAGTTCAAATATATT
>CACDHZ010000037.1 GCA_902552705.1 uncultured Pelagibacteraceae bacterium | reverse complement strand
ATGTGAATGAAATTATTCAAGGTATTAAAGTATACAAAAAACTAATAGATAAATAATGTCAAAAAAATATTTTGGAACTGATGGTATTAGAGGAAACGTAAATAGTAAAAATATTAATGGAGATATGTTTTTTAAATTTGGTTTAGCCTCAGGAACATTTTTTAAAACTCAAAAGAAAAAAAAACAAATTGCTATAATTGCTAAAGATACAAGATTATCTGGTTATACTTTGGAACCAGCTTTGGTTTCTGGACTTACTTCTGCTGGAATGCATGTTTTTACTTTAGGACCTTTGCCAACTAATGGTTTGGCAATGTTAACAAAAGTTATGAAAGCAAATATGGGTATAATGATAACCGCATCACATAATCCATTTTATGACAATGGATTAAAGTTGTTTGGACCAGATGGCTTAAAGTTATCAGATAAAATTGAAAAAAAAATAGAGAACTTAATTGATAAAAAAATTCAAAATAATCTTTCTAAATCTGAAAAATTAGGACGAGTCAAAAGATTGGAGACTGCAAATGAGGACTATATTGAAATATTAAAAAAAAATTTTCCCATCAACTTTAATCTTAGAGGTTTAAGAATAGTAATTGATTGTGCCAATGGTGCTGGTTATAAGTCAGGCCCTAAATTATTGGAGTCTTTGGGTGCAAAAGTATACGCAATTGGAATAAAACCAAATGGATTCAACATTAATAAGAATTGTGGTTCTACTTTTCCGAATAAGATTAAATCTGCAGTAAAAAAACATAAAGCACATATTGGTATCTCTCTCGATGGTGATGCAGATAGAATAATTATGTGTGATGAAAAAGGTAATATAATTGATGGAGACCAAATAATTGCAGCATTAGCAGTCAGATGGAAAAATAAAAAAATGCTTAAAGGCGGCGTAATAGGAACTTTAATGTCCAATTACGGTTTAGAAAAATTTTTTAAATCTAATAAAATAAAATTTATTAGAGCAAATGTCGGTGACAGATACGTAAAAGATAAAATGCAAAAAAATAATTTTAATCTAGGTGGTGAACAATCAGGCCATATTATCTTGGGGAAATTTGCAACTACAGGGGATGGCTTACTTGTAGCTTTAGAAGTTTTGTTTTCACTTAGAAAAGGAAATAAAGCAAGTAATTTTTTTAATACTTTTAAAAAAACTCCACAAATTTTAGAAAATATTGAGGTAAAAGATAAAAACATCATAAATAACATTGATGTAAAAAAGTCTATTAAATATTCTGAAAAATTGATGAAAGGTCAAGGAAGAATATTAGCCAGAAAATCAGGCACAGAGTCAAAAATTAGAATTATGGGCGAAAGTGAAAATAAAAAATTACTTCAAAAATGCATTAATATCATTAAGAAAAAAATTAAATAAATTGAAACCAAAATCTAAAATATTGATTATTGCTGGTTCGGACTCTTCTGGTGGTGCTGGTATTCAAGCAGATATTAAAACAGTTACAGCTTTAGGCTCTTACGCAATGACAGCTATAACGGCAGTTACGATTCAAAATACAACAGGTGTGAAATCAATTTTTCCAGTTGATCCAAGAGAGATATCTAATCAAATAGAATTTACTTGCAAGGATATTAAACCTGATGCAATTAAGATTGGGATGTTACATTCAACAAGTGTTATTAATTCTGTAATTCGTTCTTTAGATTTAATTAAAGTTAAAAAGATTATTTTAGATCCAGTTATGGTTGCAAAAGGTGGTGCAAAATTAATTGATGAAAAAGCAATAAACTTATTGAAAAATAAATTGATAAAAAGGGTAAATTTAATAACTCCAAATATTCCCGAAGCAGAAATATTGACTAATACAAAAATTAGGTCAAAAGAGGATATGATTTTTGCTGCAACTAAATTAATTAGATTAAATGCTAAGAATGTTTTAATTAAAGGAGGTCATTTAAAATCAAGTAAATTTGTAGAAGATATTTTCGTTAATAAAAAAGAAATTAAGATTATTAAAAGCAAAAGAATTACAACTAATAATACGCATGGGACTGGATGTACTCTTTCATCAGCTATTTCATCATATTTTTCATGTGGAAAAAGTCTAAAGAAATCTTGTGAGCTTGCGACTAAGTATGTAAACAATTCCATTAGATTTAACCTTAGTTATGGCAAAGGTCATGGCCCAATAAATCATTTAAGTTCTATAATTATAGATAAAAAATTTAGATAATGAAAAATGTAGTTGTAGTTGGTTCACAGTGGGGAGACGAAGGAAAAGGTAAAATAGTCGACTGGCTATCTGATCAGGCAGATGTTGTTATTCGTTTTCAAGGTGGACATAATGCTGGTCATACATTAGTTATTGATGGAGTCACTTATAAACTGAGATTACTTCCTTCAGGAATAGTTAGAAAAAATAAAATATCGATTATTGGCAATGGTGTTGTTGTTGACCCATGGGCATTACTTGAGGAAATAGAGGAGATAAAATTAAAAGGTGTTGAAGTAAATCAGGAAAATTTTATGATTTCAGAATCAGCAAACTTAATCTTACCTTTTCATAGGGAAATGGATGAAATTAGAGAGGATGCGGCTGGTAAAAGCAAAATTGGAACAACTAGACGCGGTATCGGACCTGCTTATGAAGATAAAGTTGGAAGAAGATCTATTCGAGTAATGGATCTTAGATCAGAAACTAATCTTGACAACAGACTTGAAACTGTTCTTCATCACCACAATGCTATAAGAAAAGGTTTAGGTAAAAAGATTTTTGAAAAAGAAGCTCTCAAAAAAGAACTTTTAAAAATTGGACCAAAGATACTTCAATTCTCACAACCAGTGTGGCTTAAAATCGATGAGTTTAAAAAAAAAAGAAAAAAAATATTATTTGAGGGAGCACAAGGAATATTATTAGATGTTGATCATGGCACCTATCCTTTTGTAACTTCATCAAATACTGTAGCATCAAGTGCTTCAACCGGAACAGGATGTGGACCAAATTCAATTAATTATGTACTTGGAATTACAAAGGCTTACACAACTCGAGTTGGAGAAGGCCCTTTCCCCACTGAATTGAAAGATGACATTGGTAACTTACTTGGTTTAAGAGGAAAAGAATTTGGAACAGTGACAAGTAGAAAAAGAAGATGCGGATGGTTTGACGGTGTTTTGGTTAGACAAACAATTAAAATTTCAGGAATTGATGGTATTGCATTGACAAAATTAGATGTTTTAGATGAATTAGATGAAATTAAGATGTGCATTAAATATGAATTAAATGGAAAAGAAATAGATTATCTTCCAGCAGCTGCTGAAGATCAACTTAAAATTAAACCAATTTATAAAACATTTCCAGGCTGGAAAAGTTCTACCCAAGGTATTAAAAATGTTGAAGCTTTACCCCAAAAGGCTAAAGATTACATTTATGCCTTAGAGGACTTTATAGGTACAAAAATTTCAAGTATATCAACAAGTCCTGAAAGAAAAGATACTATTCTTTTAGAAAATCCTTTTGAGGCTTAATTAGTTAACAGGTAGTAAATTTTTAGATTTAGCAGATAATAACATATGTTTTTGAAGTTTTTCAAAAGCTTTGTTTTCAATCTGCCTAATTCTTTCTCTACTTATTTT
>CACDHZ010000036.1 GCA_902552705.1 uncultured Pelagibacteraceae bacterium | reverse complement strand
AACCAAAACCATAATTAAGGCTGTTATTTCTAAAGTTTTTACTAAAGCTTCTTGTAATTTTGGAAGTGTAAGTTTTTTATATGCTAATGATAAAAGTAAAGCACCCATTGCTCCACAACCAGCTGCTTCTGTTGGGGTAGCGAATCCAAATAAAATACTTCCTAACGCTGCAAAAACTAATGCTGCTGGAGGTACTAATCCAAGAAAAAATTCAATCCATACTTCTTTCATACTTGCGGCTCTCATGTCTTCAGGTAAAACTGGTCCCAATTTAGGATTAATCATACATCGGATTGTTGTATAGGCTGCGTATAAAGAGGCTAGTAAAATTCCAGGTAAAATGGCGGCTGCAAATAAATCAATTACTGGTATTTCCATTATTGGGCCCATGACAACAAGCATAATACTCGGGGGAATCAAGATTCCCAATGTTCCACCTGCTGTAATCGTACCTGCTGCAAGTTTAACATCATAGCCAGATCTATTCATAGATTTCGCTGCCATTATTCCTAAAATAGTAACAGAGGCACCAACGATACCCGTAGCTGCTGCAAAAATTACAGAAACAAATAAAACTGCATAATATAAAGATCCTTTAACTTTCGCTAACATCATTTGAAACGCTGAAAACAATCTTTCCATTAGTCCAGCTTGTTCCATCATAATTCCCATAAAAACAAAGAGTGGTACAGCGGCGAGAGTTTGTTCGGTCATTACCATTGAAAATTGAAGGGTCATTAAATAAAAGACTAATTTTCCAAACCCTAAATAGCCAAACACAAAACCCAAAAATATCAAAGTAAATGAAATAGGAAATCCTACAAAAATTGCAAAGAGCATTACTCCAACAAGAATAAATCCTAAAATTGCTGGATCAATAAATTCTGCTATCATTTAGTATCTCCTGGCCATTCACCTTTTTTAGCAGCCCAATAACTTTTAAATAATTCAGAAACACCTTGAATAAGTAAAAAAACTATACCTACTAATAAACAAGTTTTTATTGGCCACATGTATGGCATCCAAGTAGTATCCATACCTCTCTCACCTCTTTGGATAGACTCTCCCACATAACCAATTGTCATATAAAGAAAAACAATTAGTCCTGGGAAATAAAATAAAAGATATAACCAAAAATCAATTAGACCTTGATTTTTAGTTTTAAAATTTCTGTATAAAAAGTCTGCTCTTATATGGACTCCTCTAGAAAGAGCATAACCAGCACCCAACATAAAAAGTGCCCCATATAAAAAACGACTAATATCATAAGCCCAAATAGTTGGTGCTAAAAATAATTTTCTTGCAAGAACTTCGTAAGTCATTGCAAAAATAAGTGGCATTAAAATCCAACAAACAACATTGCCTATCCACTTACTAAATTTGTCAATATTTACTATAGATTTCGCCATCCATAATGGCATATCTTCAGGCATTTTTCCCGAACCACCTCGCCTCTCGGCAATCATTTCATCTGAAATATCTAATTTACTAGGTTCGTCTGCCATAAAATTTTAGTTAAAAAAAATTAGAGCGGACTTCAAAGTCCGCTCTAATTAAATCAAAATTAATTACTGATTACTTTAATGTTGCTGCGTGAGCCATTCCAAGCTTCGCATTAGACATTTGAGCACCACTCCAGAATGGAACAGCAATGTCAGCAAAATTCTTCATTGAAGTATAAACTTCGTTAAAGAACTTATTATCTTTAGCATTCTTATTTAAAGAAGCTTTTGCTGCAGCCATATACTCTGTGAAATAATCAGAAGGAGTATCTTCTAAAATTACTCCATGTTTAGTAGTTAACTCTCTTAAAGCTTTACCATTTTCATAGATTCTATAACTTAAAGATTTTGCTAATGAAGCATTAGCGGCAACCTCAAGAGATTTTTTCTCATGATCAGTCATAGCTTTATAAGTTTTTCCAGTAATATAAAAGTCAGCATTTACTACCACTTGGTGTAAACCTTGTAAGTAATAGTGCTTTAAAACTTTTTGGAAACCAAATGTTAAATCTGGTTTTGGACAACACCATTCTGCCGCATCAATTGTACCTGCTTCAAGAGCTGGTAGAATATCTCCACCACCCATTGCAACAGATGCTATACCGATGTCTTTATATGTTTGTCCTGGAATTCCAGGAGGAGTTCTGAATTTATATTTTCTAAAGTCAGCCATATCTTTAATTGGTTTTGGAAACCAACCTAAAGCCTCTGGACCAACTGGTTGAATCATAAATCCTTTAATATCTCTACCCATTTCCTTCCAAAGTTGGTCGTATAATTCTTTACCACCACCATATTGGAACCAAGATAAGAAAGCTATATTGTCTATTCCTACACCACCACCAGCTACTGGCGAACCAAATAACATTGCAGCAGGATGATCACCTGACCAATAGTGAGTCCATGCGAATCCACAATCGATCAAACCTTTATCTACGGCATCCAAAGTTTCCTTAACTCCTACTACTGCTCCAGCAGGTAGAATCTCAAATTTTAAAGAACCACCTGTTAGAGTTGTAACAGTATCTGTGAAATCCTTTAACATTTTAACTTCATCAGCCTTAGTATTAAGAACTGTCTGACATTTTAATGTTTTTGCGTTAGCATTTGACACAAAGCCAATCACTAAAAAAACAGCAAACATCAGTGACATGATTTTTTTCATTGTATTCCTTTTTGTTAGTTAAATTTAACGAGGCATCAAATCAGAAAAACTAATTTGATACAAGTGACAATTGTTAAATATAGGTGTAAAAACTTAAAAAACTATTAAATAAAAAAAACAATTCAACTAGAAATGGAAAATTTTGATTTTATAATTATTGGAGCAGGATCTGCTGGGTGCGTTTTAGCAAACAGACTTTCTTCTAATCCTAAAAATAAAGTTTTACTTTTGGAAGCGGGCGGTAAAGATAATTATCCATGGATTCATATACCAGTTGGATATTATAAAACTATGCATAACCCTAAAGTTGATTGGTGTTTTCATACTGAAAAAGATGAAACAATGAATAATAGATCCATAAGATATCCTAGGGGCAAAACATTAGGGGGTAGTTCTTCAATTAACGGACTTCTTTGGATTAGAGGTCAAAGCAACGACTATGACAATTGGCGTCAACAAGGTAATATTGGCTGGGGTTGGGATGATGTATTACCTTTCTTCATAAAATCTGAAAACAATGAATTAGGCAAAAGTAAATTTCATAATGATAGTGGTCCGATAATGGTTGCAAACAAAAAAATTAAATTAAAAATGCTGGAAGAATTTATAAATGCTGCAGAAGAGAAAGGTATTCCTAAAGTTAATGATTTTAATACTGGAGACAATTATGGTGTAGGATATTATCAGTTTACTACAAGTCATAGTCATATAGGTTTAAAATTAAGATGTAGTGCTGCAAAAGGATATTTAAATCCAGTTAAAAAAAGATCCAATTTAAAAATTATTACAAATGCTCATGTTCAAAAAATAAATTTTGATGGGAAAACAGCAATTAGTTTAAATTACATAAATAAAGAAAAATTAATTGAAGTTAAAGTAAATAAAGAAATAATTTTATCAGCAGGGTCTATAGGATCACCTCATATATTACAAGTCTCTGGTATTGGGGATAGCGAAAAACTAAAAAATTTTGGGATTAATACAATTAATCAATTGAAAGGTGTTGGAAAAAATTTGCAAGATCATTTAATGTTTAGACCAGTTTATAAAGTTAAAAACCTCAAATCTTTAAAC
>CACDHZ010000035.1 GCA_902552705.1 uncultured Pelagibacteraceae bacterium | reverse complement strand
CAGAATTTGTTCCTTCATATATCGGGGTAATTCTATTATCTCTGTAAAACTGCTCAATACCTTGATCTTTTGTATAGCCATAACCCCCATGCACCTGCATAGCGTCGCTTGTTATTTCCATTCCCATATCAGTAAACATTGTTTTGACTACTGGTGTCATTAAAGAAACAAAGTCAGAAGCTTCTTTTTTTATTTTTTCATCTGAATGATATAAACTTACCTCTGTTTGCTGAGATAACCAAAAACATAATGCTCGCTCACCTTCAATTATAGATTTCATATTAAGTAAAGATTTTCTTATATCAGCATGCTCAATTATAAAGTCTGCGCCATTGATTGATTTAGTATTATTTGTTTTTCCTTGCTTTCTCTCTTTTGCATAACTTAAAGAATTTTGATAAGCAATTTCAGAAATACCAAGCCCCTGAATTCCAACTACAATTCTCTCTAGATTCATCATTGTAAACATTGAATTTAATCCCTTATTTTTTGGTCCAATCATATATCCAACTGCTTCATCAAAATTTAATACACAGGTAGCTGATCCTTTGATCCCCATTTTACTTTCAATTGAACCAGTTGAGACACTATTTCTTGCTCCTAAAGATCCATCTTCATTTACAATAAATTTTGGTACTAAAAATAAACTTATTCCCTTTGTTCCTTTTGGAGAATCAGTGGCTCTAGCTATAACTAAATGAATAATATTTTCTGTTAAGTCGTGATCACCTGATGTTATAAAAATTTTTTGTCCACTTAATTTAAAAGTTCCATTTGACTGTTCTACCGCCTTAGTTTTTAAAAGACCTAAATCTGTTCCACAAACTGGTTCTGTTAGACACATAGTGCCACTCCATTTACCCTCTACCATTTTAGGTAAATATTTATTCTTAATTTCATCAGTTGCATGGCTATAAATACAGTTGTATGCACCGATACTTAATTCACTATAAAGTTTAAATGATAAACTTGCTGAAGATAGCATTTCATCAAAAAAAGCACTTACAGTCTTTGGCATTCCTTGACCACCATATTTTGGATCACATGAAAGAGATGTCCAACCGTCTTCAATATATTTAGAATAAGCCTCTTTATAACCAGGAGGTGTTCTGACTATACCATTTTCCAAAACTGTCGGATTTTCATCTCCTATTTTTGCTAATGGTAATATAATATTCTCATTAATCTTAGCTGCTTCAACTAAAATATCTTTTACAAGTTCTGTGGTAACATCTTTATA
This sequence comes from uncultured Pelagibacteraceae bacterium, assembly GCA_902552705.1. GTDB lineage: Bacteria > Pseudomonadota > Alphaproteobacteria > Pelagibacterales > Pelagibacteraceae > Pelagibacter. Next base: position 3,498 of record CACDHZ010000035.1, on the reverse strand, counting down.
TTTTTCAATTTCATTATAATTTCTATTGTTTCTTAATTTATCAAAAAGAAACATCATATCTTCAACTGGAGCTGTATAATTTGGCATTTTTAAAGCTTAGAATAAATGTTTAATTATTGCAATTTTGAAATTATCGCAGCACCCATTTCAGATGTTGAAACTTCTTTCTTCCCTTTAGAGCTAATATCTTTAGTTCTAAGACCATCATTTAACACATCCTGAACTGCTTTTTCTAGAATATTTGCTTCTTTGTCTAAATCTAAAGAATATCTTAATGCCATGGCAAAACTTAAAATAGTTGCTATCGGATTTGCAATTCCTTTTCCTGCAATATCTGGAGCTGATCCATGGATAGGCTCATACATAGCTCTCATTTCTCCATCTTTATTTTTCGCACCTAATGAAGCTGATGGTAAAAGACCCAAAGATCCAGTTAACATTGAAGCTTGATCTGAAAGCATATCACCAAATAAATTATCAGTAACTATTACATCGAATTGTTTTGGATTTCTTAAAAGCTGCATTGCACAATTATCTGCTAACATATGGTTTAATTCCACATCCTTAAATTCTTTATCATGAAGTTCTTGAACTTCCTCTCTCCAAAGCTGTCCTGCTTCCATAACATTTGATTTTTCACACGAGGTAACTTTATTAGATCTTTTTTTTGCTAACTCAAAAGCGACTCTTGCAACTCTTATTATCTCACTTGAAGTATATGAATGAGTATTAACACCTTTTCTTTCACCGTTATCTATAGGCTTAATTCCTCTTGGTTCACCAAAATAAATTCCTCCTGTCAACTCTCGAACAATCATTATATCAAGTCCAGATACAATTTCTGGCTTAAGAGTTGAGGCATCTACTAACTGTTTGAAACAAATAGCAGGTCTTAAATTTGCAAATAATTTTAGTTCTTTTCTTAATTTTAATAGTGCTCTTTCTGGTTTTTTTAGGAAGTCTAAACTGTCCCACTTAGGTCCACCTACAGCTCCTAACATTACAACTTCACTTTCTAAAGCTTTATAAAAAACTTCATCAGTAATTGGAGTTCCATGTTTATCGTAAGAACATCCTCCAGCTAAGTCTTGATCAATTTCAAAATCTAATGACTTATTGGAATTGAACCACAAAATAATTTTTTTTACTTCTTCTATAACTTCAGGTCCAATTCCATCACCAGGTAAAAGTAAAATTTTTCTTTTTTTAACTTTAATCATTAAATACCCAGGGTTTTTTATTTTTAAGATTTTCCTCAAAATTAATTATCTTTTTTTCTTTTGCTAAAGATAACGCAATATCATCAAGGCCTTCTAATAAACACTTTTTTTTAAAAGGATCAATTTTGAATTTTATTTCATTATTTCCAAAAATAATTTTTTCTTCTAATAGATCTATAGAAATCTCTTCCTTTCTTTTTGAATATTCTGATAATTCCTTAATTTTATCTTCTTCTAAAATTATTGGTAAAATGCCATTTTTAAAACAATTATTATAAAAAATATCGGCATAACTTGAACTTATTACACAAGTAACACCAAAATCTAATAATGCCCAAGGTGCATGTTCTCTAGATGAACCACATCCAAAATTTTTACCTGTAATTAAAATTTTTGACTTATTAAAAGGTTTTTGATTTAAAATAAAATCTTTAATCTCATTTCCATTACTATCATATCTCATTTCAAAAAATAAACTTTTTCCGAGACCTGTTCTTTTAATTGTTTTTAAAAATTGTTTTGGAATAATCATATCAGTATCAATATTTACAATTGGTAAATATGCAGGAATACTTTTTAATGAATTAAATTTTTGCATTTTAATTATTATACTTTCTTACATCATCTAATGCTCCCGAAATAGCGGCTGCGGCTGCCATTCCTGGACTAACTAAATGAGTTCTTCCGCCTCTGCCTTGTCTGCCTTCAAAATTCCTATTAGAAGTAGAAGCACATCTTTCTTCTGGTTTTAATTTATCAGCATTCATTGCAAGACACATTGAGCATCCTGGCTCTCTCCATTCAAAACCTGACTCAATAAAAATTTTATCAAGTCCTTCTTGCTCTGCTTGCTCTTTTACTAAACCTGATCCTGGAACTACCATTGCATGAACATGAGATGCTTTTTTTTTATCTTTTAAGATTTTTGCAGCTTCTCTTAAATCCTCAATTCTACCATTAGTACAACTTCCTATAAAAACTTTATCTATTTTAATGTCTTTTGCCAGAGTGTCAGGTTTTAAACCCATATATTTTAGAGATCTTTCTATAGAATTTTTTTTATCTAAATCTTTTTCTTTTTCAGGATTTGGAACTTTTCCATCAATAGTAATAACATCTTGAGGTGATGTCCCCCAAGTAACCATTGGTAAAATATCTTCAGCTATTAAATTAACTTCTTTATCAAATGTTGCTCCTTCATCAGTTTTTAAAGTTTCCCAATAATTTATTGCTTTATCCCAATTTTGATTTTTGGGTGACATTGGTTTTCCCTTTAAATATTCAAAAATTTTTTCATCTGGGGCTATTAATCCTGCCCTCGCACCTCCTTCTATAGTCATATTGCAAATTGTCATTCTTTTTTCTACACTTAAAGATGATATTAAATTACCTGCATATTCAATAACAGAGCCTGTTCCACCTGCAGTTCCAATATGTCCAATAATTTGAAGTATTACATCTTTTGAAGTTACACCAAGCGGAAGTTTACCATTAACATTAATTCTAAAATTTTTAGCTTTTTTTTGAACTAGAGTCTGAGTTGCTAAAACATGTTCTACTTCTGATGTTCCAATTCCAAAAGCTAGAGCACCAAATGCTCCATGTGTTGCTGTATGACTATCCCCACAAACAATAACTGTTCCTGGTTGAGTAAATCCTTGCTCTGGCCCAATTATATGAACTATTCCCTGTCTTTTATCATTCATTCCTAAATACTCTATTCCAAATTCTTTACAATTTTTTTCTAATGTATCGACTTGAATTTTAGACTCTTTATCCGCTATACCTTTTGTTCTATCAGTTGTTGGCACATTATGATCAGCTACAGCTAAAGTTAATCGTGGTTGTCTAACTTTTCTATTAGAACTTCTTAAACCTTCGAATGCTTGTGGGCTTGTTACTTCATGAACTAAATGACGATCAACAAATAATAAAGCAGTACCATCTTTTTGTTGATCTACTAAGTGATCATTCCAAATTTTATCGTAAAGTGTTAAAGACATTGAAAAAAAATTATTTTTTTTCTTTAGAGCTTTCTGTTTTTATTTCTTTTTTAATTTCAGTTTTAGGAGCAGCTTCCTTTGGAGACTCTACATTTTTAGGTGCATCTGCTTTTTTAGAATAATCTTCTTTGGCAGTTTCTACTACAGGAGCTAATGTCTCCTCAGTAACAGTCTCTGGCTTAACATCAATATCAATACCAATTTTTTTTCTTATTTTTTCTGCAATTCTTGCTGATTTACCAGTTCTATCTCTAAGATAATATAATTTTGCTCTT
>CACDHZ010000034.1 GCA_902552705.1 uncultured Pelagibacteraceae bacterium | reverse complement strand
AAATAGTGGCTTTTGGTGTGAATAATTTTTTATTGCTTTTAGGAAAAGTTCGTAATCAAATATATAAAATATAAAATAGGAGATAATATGAAAATGTTTAATAAAATTTTAGCAACAATTTCTATGTTAGTTTTAACAACTAATATTGCATTTTCAGCAGAAAAATGGGATATGGCACTTGCTTATGGTGCATCAAATTTTCATTCTGCTAATGCAACAGAGTTTGCTAAAAATGTTTCAGAGAAAAGTGGTGGAAAATTAACTATAGTTACTCACCCAGGTGGTTCGTTATTTAAAGGTGGTGAAATATTCAGAGCTGTAAGAACTGGTCAAGCCCAGATCGGTGAAAGATTTATGTCAGCTTTAGGTAAAGAAGATCCATTATTAGAAGTCGACTCACAACCATTCCTTGCAACTTCTTATTCTGATGCAATGAAACTGTATAAAGCCTCAAAACCAGAAATAGTTAAGGGTCTTGATGCCAAAGGTCTAGTATTTTTATATGCTGTTCCATGGCCAGCTCAGGGTCTTTATAGTAAAAAAGAAATCAGTAGTGTTGCTGATCTTAAAGGATTGAAGTTTAGAGCTTATAATTCTGCTACTATTAGGATTGCTGAACTAACTGGTATGGCACCAACTAAAATTGAAGCAGCTGAAATAAGTCAAGCTTTTTCAACTGGAGCAGTAGAAAGTATGATAACTTCACCAACAACAGGAAAAAATTCTAAAATTTGGGAAAATGGTGTGAAATATTTTTATGATATTGCCGCTTGGTTTCCAAAAAATATGGTGATTGTTAATAAAGATGCATGGAATAAACTTGATGCTGATACACAGAAACTTGTTATGAAGGAAGCTGTTTTAGCAGAGCGAAAAGGTTGGGCATTATCAAAAAAAGGTAATGTTGCTGATAAAAAGGCTTTGGCTAACGCTGGAATGGTAGTAGGAAAAGTAAATTCATCGCTACAATCTCATTTTGAAAAAGTAGGAGAGACTATGGCTAAGGAATGGTCTCAAAAAGCTGGTTCAAGAGGAGCTACTGTTTTATCAAGTTATAAATAATTATTTTTATATTAAGGCCACTTATTAATTTAAGTGGCCTTAAATTGTTATGTTTGAGTCTTTAAATAGAAATTTAAATAAACTTTATAGATTTTCAGGTTATATTGCTGCAACATTTTTAATTTTTGTAGCAGTTTTTATACTTATAGGTATTTTATCAAGAATTTTTGGGTTTTATATTAGAGGTCTTGCAGAATATTCTGGTTATTGCATGGCAGCAGCATCTTTTTTTGCACTAGCTTACACATTCGTTGAGGGTGGCCATATAAGAATTACTCTTTTTTTAGAAAAATTATCAGGCTTTAAAAAAAAGCTGATTGAAATTTGGTGTTTAAGTATAGCAAGTTTTTTTGCAGGTTATTTGGCTTTTTATTTCATCAAAATGTTAATTATTTCTTATAAATTTCAAGAAAGAAGTGAGGGAGCAGACGAAATTTTGATTTGGATACCTCAAATAAGTGTAGCTATTGGTTCTACAATTTTTTTTATAAGTGTTTTTCATCAATTTATTTTAACAATAAAAAAAAATTAAATGACTGAAATATATTTAACGATATTTTTTATAAGTGTTTTATTATTTTTTTTAGGCTCTGGAATTTGGGTAGCATTAAGTATGATAGGCGTATCAGCAATTGGTATGATGCTGTTTACATCTAGACCAGTAGGAGATGCAATGGCAACCACTATATGGGGCACATCCTCTTCTTGGACTCTTACAGCTTTACCTTTATTTGTCTGGATGGGGGAAATTTTATTTAGGACAAAACTTTCTGAAAATTTATTTAAAGGCTTGTCGCCATGGATGCAAAAATTACCAGGTGGTTTAATACATGTTAATGTAGTTGGATGTGCATTGTTTGCGGCAATATCTGGTTCCTCTGCAGCAACAGTTGCTACGGTAGGAAAAATGTCTATACCCGAATTAAGAAAAAGAAATTATCCTGAAAAAATTTTACTTGGTAGTTTAGCTGGCTCAGGTACATTAGGTTTATTAATCCCTCCTTCAATTATTTTAATTATTTATGGAGTTACTGTTCAAGAGTCTATAGCAAAATTATTCATTGCTGGAGTAATACCAGGAATTATGATCGCATTAATATTTATGTCTTATGTAATTATTTGGTCATTGATTAACAAAAAAGATATGCCAAAAATTTTTGAAGAGTACTCATTTTTTGAAAAACTAAAAAGATCAAAAAAACTTTTACCAGTTATACTTTTAATTTTAGCCGTAATAGGATCAATTTATACGGGAATAGCAACAGCTACCGAAGCAGCTTCTTTAGGTGTTGTTGGTGCTTTAGTGCTATCTTATTTTCAAAAAAGTTTAACTTTAGAGACATTTAAATCTTCATTGTTAGGAGCAACCAAGACATCATGTATGATTGCGTTTATTTTAGCGGGTTCAACATTTTTATCTTTAGCAATGGGCTTTACTGGATTACCAAGAAATTTAGCTCTTTGGATTCAAAATATGGATTTATCTCCTTATGTTTTAATTTTTGTCTTGATGGTTTTTTATATAATTTTAGGAATGTTTCTTGACGGAATATCTGCTGTAGTACTAACAATGGCAATTATAGAGCCAATGATAAGACAAGCAGGGTTTGATATGATTTGGTTTGGAATTTTTTTAGTAATTGTAGTTGAGATGGCACAAATTACTCCTCCAGTAGGTTTCAATTTATTTGTGCTTCAGGGTATGGCAAATAAAGACATGGGATACATCGCTAGAAGCGCATTTCCATTATTTTTGCTGATGGTATTGGCAGTTATATTAGTCGTTATTTTTCCTGAGATTGCGTTATGGATGCCAGAGCAAATGATAAAAAATATTAATTAATATTTAGAAACTTTTTCCCCAGCAATAATAGCTTTTAAATCTTCGTATTCTTCACAGTCACAACCTTTTAATACCTCAAGTCTCTCAACTGCTAAATCAAGTCTGTTTGTTACCACATATAATTCACCAAGGTATTCATTAATACCTTTATGTTTTGGTTCAATGGCTAATCCTTGAAGATAATATTTTTCTCCATTTTCAAAATCTCCTAATTTTCTTGATGTGAAGCCAAGGTAATTAAGTGTATCCGCTTTATTAGGTTTTTTCTGATTTGATTTGATTAAAAATTTAAACGCTCTTTCATATTTAGATTGTGCCTTATCTTTTTTTCCTTTTTCCTCACTTTTCTTTGCAGATTTTATTAATTTTACAGCTTGGTCATAATTTGATTTAGTATCTCCACCAGAAGAACCTGCAGAGAACACCTTTCCAGTTAATAAAAATAGAACATATAAAATTAAAATGGATTTTTTCATTTCTTTAAATAAATTTTTTCATATTATTTAATGGTTTTAATTCTAAGTTATTTTCTAATAGATTTTTTTTAATAGATTTTGCAGTAGCTAATGAACTTAAATTATCACCATGTATACAAACAGAATCAATTTCGCAAGGGATCTGCTTACCACTGTGACAATTAAGTGATTGGGTTTTAACCATTTTTAAAACATGTTTTTTTGCTTTTTCAGGATCAGTAATTAAGGCATGTGGTTTTTTTCTTGATACAAGATTTCCATCATCCTCATAATTTCTATCAGCAAATATTTCACAAGCAATTTTCATATCTAGTTTTTTTGCTGCTTCTTCCATTTTAGATCCTGTTGGAACTAAATAGATTAAATCTTTACTTATTCCCTTTATAGTTTTTGCCAAGGTTATGGCTAATTCAATATCTTCGCATGCCATATTATTTAGAGCTCCATGAGGTTTAATATGCGATACATTCTCTTTATAACTCGAAGCGATTTTTTGAAGAATTTCATATTGATCAATAATAAGTTTTTTTATCTCAGAAGATGATAAATTCATTCTTTCTCTTCCAAAATTTTCAGGATCATTAAATGATGGGTGTGCTCCAATACTAACACCATTATCTTTAGAAATTTGAATAATTTGATTCATTGTTTCTTCATCTCCTGCGTGAAAACCACAGGCAACATTAGCAGAATTTACAATTTTCAATAATTCTGGATCATGTTCATTAGAGTGATGTATAGATTTTTCACCTAAATCACAATTTATATTAATTTCCATACTCATTATTTGTAAGTATAACATGGCATGATAAAAAATATATTAAATCTTGGTGACGCAGCTTTATATTGTGACTTTGGAAAGGATGTAAATAAAGAAATCAATACACAAGTAATTAGATATTTTAAAAGTATTCGAAAACAAAATATCGAAGGAATTAACAATCTTACCCCATCTTATAATAAATTGATAATTTCATTCGATTTAAGAAAAACTAACTTTAAAAAGCTTAAAAGCTTAGTTGAAAATCTTAAAGTTAATAAAAATGATAATTTAGAAAATAAAAAAGTTGAAATTCCAGTTTGTATTGAAGAAAATTTTTCTCTAGATATAAAAAGACTAGAGGAAAAACTAAAGATTAGTCGTGAAAAAATTTATGAAAATTTTTTTAAAAAAAAGTTTTTTTGTTATATGACTGGCTTTATAGCTGGAATGCCTTTTCTTGGTGATTTAGATAACAATATGAGAGTTAAACGTTTAGAGACACCAAGAGTAAAAGTACCCAAAGGGTCTGTCGGCTTAACTGAACAATTCGCGAATATATATACGTTTGAAAGTCCTGGTGGATGGAATATTATTGGTAATACCCCTTTGAACATCTTTGATAACTCTAAAGAAACTGAACCAAATTTAATAAATCCAGGTGATACAATTATTTTTAAAAGAATAACAATTGATCAATATCATAAATATGATGAATAAAAATTATTTTAAAATTATAAGAGCAGGAATTAACACAACGTTTCAAGATCTAGGTCGAAATAATCTTTATCATATTGGGATCCCATTTAGTGGAGCAATGGATAATAGAAACTATTTATTATCAAATAAACTTGTTGGAAATCAATTTCATCACCCA
>CACDHZ010000033.1 GCA_902552705.1 uncultured Pelagibacteraceae bacterium | reverse complement strand
GACCTAAATCCTAAGCACTTTCCACTAATGTTTAGTATGTTAAATACTATATGTGAAAATAAAAAATTAGAAATTAATTGGTAAATATAAATTTGGTTTAAAAAATGATGAAAAATATTTTAATTGTTGTTTTTATTGTTTTAGGAATGATTGTAGTTTTAAATTATAGTGAACATAATTTTAAAAGAGCTGTAGATGCGTGTATGGCAGGAAGCCAAAAATTACTTAAAGCTGAAATAACTGATCTTGAAGAGGCTAAAAAATTTTGTGAAAACGAAATAAAAAAGAAAAAAAATTAAAGAACAGATACAAATGAAATCTAACTGGAATTATCCCACTTCTATTTGGGTAGGAGAAAATAGAGTTACAGATTTACCTTTAGCGTGCAAAAATTTAAAGATTAAAAAACCATTATTTGTGACTGATAAAGATCTTATAAATCTACCAATGGTAAAAAAGATCATTTTAAATTTAAAAAAAAATTTTCAAGGAATTAGAATTTTTTCTAATTTTTCAGGTAATCCCGTTGGACAAAATGTAGAAGAGGGAGTTGAAGAATTTAAAAATTCTAGTTGTGATGGTGTAATTGCTTTTGGAGGTGGAAGTGGAATTGATGTTGGGAAAGCTGTTGCTTTTATGTCTGGCCAATCAAGGCCCATATGGGATTTTGAAGATGTAGGTGATAATTGGAAAAAGGCTGATGAAAATAATATTGCTCCAATAATAGCAGTGCCTACAACAGCAGGAACAGGCTCTGAAACAGGGAGAGCCTCAGCTATAATTAATAAAAAAACTGGAGTAAAAAAAATTATATTCCATCCTAAGTTTTTACCTTCTGTTGTAATCTTAGACCCAGTTTTGACTATAGACCTTTCACCTAGACTTACGGCGGCAACTGGAATGGATGCATTAGCTCATAACCTTGAAGCTTTTTGTGCACCAGGCTTTCACCCAATGGCAGATGGAATAGCTATTGAAGGAATTAAACTAATAAAAAAATCACTTTTAACTGCAGTTAATAATGGAAAAGATATACAAGCAAGAAGTGATCTATTGGCTGCAGCAAGTATGGGATCAACTTCATTCCAAAAAGGTTTAGGAGCAATTCATTCATTGAGTCATCCAATAAATTCTCAATTTAATGTTCATCATGGTTTGTCCAACGCAATATTCATGCCATATGTATTAACATTTAATAAAAAGTTTATTGAAAAAAGAATAGTATCAATTTGTGATTATTTAAATTTAGATAAAAATTTTGATAGTTTTTTAAATTGGATTTTAGACTTAAGAAAAACTCTAAAAATTCCAAATAAATTGTCAGACGTTGTGGAAGTTAACAAAATAAATATCGATAAATTATCTCAAATGGCTTTAGAAGACCCTTCTACAGCCACTAATCCAAAAAAAATGACGATTGACGATATGAAGATTTTATATGAGTATAGTTTATCAGGAAAATTATTTTAATGAAAAATTTAAATTTATTAATTGTAGAAGGTAATTTACAAGAAGAAAATGATAGTTTTAAATATTCAGGAATACAGACACATGCTGAAAGTTTAAAAGAAAGTCTTTCGTACTATACAAAAGATTTAAATATAGAAGTATTTAATCCATGTTCTGAAAAAAATTTTGATAGAATTTTACCAAATCTCAATAAATTTGATGGATTAATCTGGGGTGGAAGCAGTTTGAATATATATAATGATTGTATTGAAATACGTCGTCAGATTTCTTTTATGAAAGAGTGTTTTAAAAATATAAAAAAGATTTTAGCAATATGTTGGGGTATGCAAGTTGCAGTCACAGCTGCTGGAGGTGAAGTTAAAAAAGCTACTAATGGAGCACATATTGGAATAGCAAATGATATAGAAATTAATGAAAATGGTTTAAAACATCCTTTATATAAATCAAAAACTAAGAGATTTAATTCACCAGCATTTAATTTTGACGAAGTTGTCACACTACCTGAAGGCGGTATTCATTTAGCATCAAATAAAATTAATAAAGTTCAAAGTATTCATTTCAAAAAAGAAATAAGTGATATTTGGGGCTTGCAATACCATCCAGAAATTACTTATCATAAAATGATTTCACTAATTAAGTTTAGAAAAGAAAAATTAATTAAAAATAGAAAATGTTTTAAAGATGAAATTGAAATTCAAAACCATATCAAGTTTATTGAGGAAGAAATAAAACTTTCTGTAAAAGATTCTAGAATGTTGGAATTAAAAAATTGGTTAGACTATTTAAAAGCAGCTTAATTAAAATAAGCCTTCTATTTCACCTTTATTATTTAATTTAATTGAGTCAGCAGCTGGTGTTCTAGGTAATCCAGGCATTGTCATTATTGATCCACAAACAACAACTACAAATTCAGCTCCAGAGGATAATCTTACCTCTCTTATTGGTATTTCGTGATTTGAAGGTGCGCCCTTAAGTTTAGGGTCTGTGGAAAAACTATACTGTGTTTTTGCAATACATACTGGCAAATGCCCGTGACCATTATTTTCAAAAATTTTTAACTGCTCTTTAACATCATCACTAGCGGTAATATTGCTAGCTTTATAAATTTTTTTAGCAATTATTTCGATCTTATTCCACAATTTGAGATCATCTTTATATAAAAATTTAAATTTATTTTTACTTTTTTTGTTATTGCAAATTTTAACAACTTTTTTTGCAAGGTCAGTCGTTCCTTTTCCACCTTTTGCCCAATGCTTGCATTCACTTACTTCAACTTTCATATTTTCACAAAATTTTAAAACTGTCTGAACTTCTTTTTCAGAGTCTAATGCAAAATGATTTATTGCTACAATTGGTTCTAAACCAAATTGTTTAATATTTAAAATATGCCTCTCTAAATTTACCAATCCTTCTTTTAATGCCTTAACATTTTCATCTTTTAAATCTTCTTTTTCTACACCTCCATGCATTTTTAAAGCTCTGATAGTTGCAACTATGACAACACAACTAGGAGTAAGATCTGCTTTTCTACATTTAATATCTAAAAACTTTTCAGCTCCAAGGTCTGCACCAAAACCTGCTTCAGTAATAACATAATCTGATAATTTAAGTGCTGTTTTAGTTGCAATAACGGAGTTACATCCATGTGCGATATTTGCAAAAGGACCTCCATGAATAATTGCAGGGTTATTTTCTAAACTTTGAGTTACGTTAGGTCTTATTGCTTCTTTTAACAAAACAGTCATTGGACCATGAGCATTAAGATCTCTAGCATAAAGAGGATTTCCTTCTTTATTGTAAGCAATTGTAATGTTTCCTATTTTTTTTTCTAAATCATTCAAATCATTAGATAGGCAGAAAATTGCCATCACTTCTGATGCAACAGTTATATCAAAACCATCGACTCTCTTAAAATCTTTTGCTACTCCACTAGTATTAATATCAATAAATCTAAGAGCACGGTCATTCATATCCATCACACGTTTCCACATAATTTTATTTTCATCTATGTTCAGTTTATTTCCCCAGTAGATATGATTATCAATCATTGCTGATAATAAATTATGAGCTGATGTTATTGCATGAAAATCACCAGTGAAATGTAAGTTTATTTGCTCCATAGGAACGACTTGTGCGTAACCTCCTCCGGCCGCACCACCTTTCATTCCAAATGATGGACCTAGACTTGGTTCTCTTAGACAAACGATAGATTTTTTTCCAATTTTATTTAAACCATCATTCAAACCTACAGAAGTTGTCGTTTTTCCTTCGCCAGCTGGTGTCGGTGTTATGGCGGTAACTAAAATTAAATTACCATCCTTTTTTTTCTTTAGTTTGTCTAAGAATTCAAAATTTATTTTGGCTATATGTCTGCCCATTGGGCTAAAAGCACTACTTTTATCTGGGACATTGATTTTAGCTAAAATTTTATTGATTGGCTTCATCTTAGCTTTTCTTGCTATTTCTATATCAGATTTAAATTTTGCCATTTGAAGTTTTTATTTAAATTAAAACGCCTGATTAGTATCTCTTTTTAGAGGCTTTGGAAATATCTAAAAATTATATATAAAAAAAATAAGAACTATTTATATTCTTTTAGATAAAATTAATGAATGCAAAAATATTCTATATTTAACTTGATTAAAAATGCCCTTTCTAATCATCAGAATTGGGATTTAGCTTGGAAGGACCCAACCCCAAAGAAAGAGTACGATGTTATTATTATAGGTGGTGGAGGTCATGGTTTGGCCACAGCATACTATCTTGCAAAAGAGCATAATATTACAAATGTTGCTATCATAGAAAAAGGATGGATTGGCGGTGGAAATGTTGGAAGAAACACCACTATTATTAGGTCAAATTATATGCACGATGATAACGCGCTTTTCAGTGAATTTGGAATGGATCTATGGAGAAGAATGAGTCAGGATTTAAATTATAATGTAATGTTTTCTCCAAGAGGAATTATAAATCTCGCTCATTCTGATGCACAAATGAATGTTTATGCAAGACGTGGAAATTCAATGAGATTAAATGGCATTGATGCAATTCTTTTAAATAGAGAAGAAGTAAAAAAAATTATTCCCATGGCAGATTTTTCTGACAATGTAAGGTTTCCAATTTTTGGTGGATTAATGCAACCAAGTGCTGGAACTGCTAGACATGACGCTGTGGCTTGGGGTTATGCGCGTCAAGCAGATTCAATGGGAGTAGATATAATTCAAAATTGTGAGGTAATTGGATTTGATGTATCAGCCGGTAGAATAAATGGAGTTAGAACCTCACGTGGAGATATTAAATCAAAAAAAATAGGTTTATGTGTTGCTGGTAGTACAAATATTTTAGCGGAAAAATTAAATATGACTTTGCCAATTGAAACACACCTTTTACAAGCTTGTGTTTCTGAGCCTGTTAAGCCAGTATTAGATAAAGTAGTTACATTCGGCGCAGGTCATTTCTATATAAGCCAATCAGACAAAGGTGAAATGGTTATGGGTGGAGATTTAGATGGTTATAATAGCTACGCTCAAAGAGGAAACTTACCTACTTTACAACATGTATTAACAGAGGGAATAGCTATGATGCCTTTTTTAAGTAAATTAAAAATGCTTAGAACTTGGGGAGGGATAATGGATATGTCAATGGATGGCTCACCCATAATTGACAAAACTCACATCCAAGGTTTGTACTTAAATTGTGGTTGGTGTTATGGAGGTTTTAAAGCGACACCAGCATCTGGTTGGACTTTTGCTCATACTATTGCTCAAGATAGAGTTCACGAACTAAATGCAGGTTATAGTTTAAATAGATTTAGTACAGGTTACTTACTTGATGAAAAAGGACTTGGTACAAAAACTTGGATTTCATAAATGCTTCATATTAAATGTCCTCATTGTGGAATGAGATCACAAAATGAGTTTTCTTATGGAGGTGATGCTACTATAAAAAGACCTGAACTTAATAAAGAAATATCAGATCAAGAATGGGACAAC
>CACDHZ010000032.1 GCA_902552705.1 uncultured Pelagibacteraceae bacterium | reverse complement strand
TTTTCACCTAAATCACATTTCGAATTAGGGGAAAATTTAAATATGTTAGATTTTGATTTAGCTACTAAAACTACTGGCTCAAGATTTGTTTTTGTAAAAGATAAATTAGCTTTACTTGAGAGAGCTCTTTCTAATTTTATGCTTGATGTTCACGTTAATCAAAATGGTTATAAAGAAATATCACCTCCTTTAATAGCAAATGAAAGTACAATGTTTGGTACAGGACAACTTCCTAAGTTTGATGACGATCAATTTGAACTTAAACTAGATGATTCAAGTGATAGAAAATTTTTAATACCAACAGCTGAGGTAATATTAACTAACATTGTTAAAAATAAGATTTTAGAAAAGAAAGAATTACCAATTCGACTAGTTGCTTCTACACCTTGCTTTAGAAAAGAAGCTGGAAGTTACGGAAAAGACACCAAGGGAATGATTAGACAACACCAATTTCATAAAGTTGAATTAGTTAGTATAGTTGAAATAAATCAATGTATGTCAGAATTAGAACGCATGACAGATTGTGCAACAAAAATTTTAGATTTACTAGAATTACCTTATAGGAAAATAGTTTTATGTTCAGGTGATATGGGTTTTAGTGCAGAAAAAACTTATGATATTGAAGTTTGGTTACCATCTGAAAAAAAATATAGAGAAATTTCAAGTTGTTCTTCTTGTAATTCTTTTCAAGCACGACGAATGAAAGCAAGATATAAAAATGAAAAAAAAGAAACTCTTTTTGTTGGAACATTGAATGGAAGTGGTTTGGCTATTGGAAGAACTCTTATTGCTGTGCTAGAAAATTATCAACAAAAAGATGGCTCTATTATTGTTCCAAAAATTTTAAGACCTTACATGAATAATATGGAAAAAATTAGCTCGATTTAAAGTTGTTTTCATAAAAGAGATAGTATAAATATTCCCCTATAAAAAAGGAGAAACATGCAAAACTCAGGAATAGGTCAATTTATACCTTTAATTTTAATATTTGTTATTTTTTATTTTTTCTTAATAAGACCTCAACAAAAAAAAGTTAAAGAACATAAAACTATGGTTGAAAATTTAAAAAGAGGTGATGATGTTATTACTTCTGGAGGAATTACAGGTAGAATTGAAAGAATTATTGATAATGAAAAAGTAGAAATTTTAATTGCCGAAAATGTTAAAGTTGAAGTTATTAAAGCAACTGGAATTCAATCACTACTTAACAAACCTGAAATTAAAAAATAACATTAAATTCAAGTGTTATATTTTTCAAAAATAAGAATTTTTTTAGTTTCTATCGCAACAATTTTTTTTGTATTTATTGCAAGTTCAAATTTTTTTGAATCAAATAATAGCTTTATGTCCAAAAAAATTAATCTTGGGCTAGATCTTCAAGGAGGATCATATTTATTACTTGAAATTGATAACACACCAGTACAGTTACAAAAATTACAAAATACTATTTCAAATATTAGAAGTTTTTTTAAAAAAGAAAAAATTAGATTTTCCGACCTAAGAATACAAAAAGAACAAATAAAATTTGTAGTACCACAAAACAATATTGATGATGTTAAAAAATTATTATTAGATAAAGAAAGTGAAATTAATCCTTATTATGATCAGTATAAATCTCATCAGTTTGATCTTACAATTCAAGATAATGAGTTTATCTTAACACTTTCTAAATATGGCATTATAGAAATTAAAGTATCTTCTCAAGATCAAGCTATTGAAATAGTTAGAAGAAGAGTTGATGAAATTGGTACAAATGAACCAAATATCTTAAAAAGAGGAAATGATAGAATACTTGTTGAACTTCCAGGTTTAGATGATCCCCAAAGAATTAAATCTCTTTTAGGAAAAACTGCCAATCTTACATTTAGATTTGTTACACAAAATGAAAACGAAACTTTTGGAATTGAGACACTTAAATTTGAAGATAGTGATCGTGAAGCGATGGTTAGTAAAAGAATAATTTTAAGTGGTGAAAATTTATTAGACGCACAACCTCAAATGAATAATCAAACAAACGAGACAGTAGTTTCGTTCACCCTTGATAGAGTTGGAGCCAAAAGATTTGGAAAAGCTACTAGTACAGGTATTGGTAAACAATTAGCTATAGTTTTAGATGGAAAAATTGTTAGTGCTCCAGTAATAAGAGAGACAATAGCAAGTGGGAGTGGTCAGATTAGTGGTAACTTTACATTTCAGACAGCCACTGATTTAGCATTATTATTAAGATCAGGAGCTTTACCAGCACCTTTAAATATCATTGAGGAAAGAACTGTAGGCCCAGACCTTGGACAAGACTCAATTAGAGCTGGCTTCATAGCTTTAGTAATAGGTTTTTTTCTTGTCATTATTTTTATGTTTGTAAAATACAAAATTTTTGGCTTAATATCTAATATAACATTACTTGCAAATTTATTTTTTTTAATTGGCATTTTAACATTATTCGAAGCTACATTAACTCTTCCTGGTATTGCTGGTATTATTTTAACAGTAGGTATGGCAGTAGATGCTAACGTATTAATTTTTGAGAGAATTAAAGAAGAATATAAAAATGAAAAAAATAATATTATAGCGTTTGATTCAGGTTATGTTAAATCCAAAACTGCAATATTAGATGCAAACATTACTACGCTTATTGCAGCTACAATTTTGTTTTTTATGGGCTCAGGACCAATAAAAGGTTTTTCAGTGACTTTAGCCGTTGGAATTTTGACTACGTTATTTTCAGTTTATTTTATAGCAAGAATGTTCACGTCAATTTATGTATTTAGAAATAAGGACAAGAAAGATCTAATATAAATGATAAATTTCAATAAATTTTTTAGATTATTCAATATTATATCAGTAGTTTTAATTATTTGTTCTATTTTACTATTGATCTTTAAAGGCTTAAATTTTGGTATAGATTTTAAAGGTGGAACTTTAATTGAACTAAGAACTAATGATAAAAATATAAATGTATCATCATTAAGAGATACATTAAATAGCATGAATCTTGGCGATATAAATGTTAAGAAATTTGGTAATGAAAGTGATTTTTTAATCAAGATAGAGAATACCGATAAAGATACAATTAAACTTTTCAAAGAAAATCTAACAGAATTAAGTGGTAGTTCTTTTAATTTTAGAAGAGTAGAAAATGTTGGACCTAAAGTTAGCACAGAATTATTAAGATCTGGAATTATAGCTATTGGATTATCTCTTGCTGCTATGCTTTTTTATATTTGGATAAGGTTTGAATGGCAATTTAGTTTAGGAGCAATTTTAGCATTATTTCATGATGTATTAGTTACACTGGGTTTATTTTCATTATTTAGCTTAGAAATAAATTTATCAATAGTAGCGGCCGTCTTAACCATCGTCGGATATTCTATGAATGATACCGTGGTAATTTACGATAGAGTCAGAGAAAATTTAAAAAAATTTTCAGATATTAAGATATTCGAACTAACAAATATTTCTATTAACGAGACACTATCAAGAACAATAATCACATCTGCAACTACATTACTTGCGTTAATTTCTATTTATTTATTTGGTGGTGAAATATTAAAAGGATTTTCTCTAGCAATGATCATGGGTGTAACATTTGGAACATATTCATCTATATATATTGCCAATCCAATACTTGTTAAATTGAGAGTATCTCAAAAAACAATTTTAAAAGAGGATAAAGAATAAATTAATACAAGTTTTGAGCTATTACCATTGAAAGTAACATCGGAAGTGACAAAAGTGTATTTGTTCGAGAAAATAACATTGCAGTCCTAGCTGACTTTGCTTTTACATCAGGTTCACAATCTACTATACCAAGAGCTCTTTTTTGATTTGGCCATATTACAAACCAAACGTTAAAGGCCATATACAAACCTAACCACATTCCGATTCCTATAGCTGTATATTTTCCTCCGCCTGAACCAATACCTAAAGTCATAGCTTCGTGAGCATAACCGTTTAAAAGAGCTAAAACCAAACCTGAAATAACCGTTAAAAAAGCAGCCCAACGGAAATAAAACAAAGCTGCTGGAGCAATAACTTTACCAATAGCAGGTTTTTGTTCATCAGGA
This sequence comes from uncultured Pelagibacteraceae bacterium, assembly GCA_902552705.1. Taxonomy (GTDB): domain Bacteria; phylum Pseudomonadota; class Alphaproteobacteria; order Pelagibacterales; family Pelagibacteraceae; genus Pelagibacter. The sequence goes on along the minus strand of CACDHZ010000032.1, from coordinate 1,620 downwards.
ATTTTTGGCATATTTGGTATTTGAACAAAATTAAAATACCAAAGTAACCCGATCCACATTATTGCTACTACAACATGTATAAATCTTGTAAGCCAACTCCAAAATAGTATGTCAAAATCAAACCCACCGTTACCAAAAAATAAACCTAAAAAAAGGATTATAGCTAATCCTAAAGATGCATGAATTGTTTTAGGTAATGATGATAATAAATTTCCCATGTATTAAATAACTATACACTAAATAGATATATCTTAAAATTATTTTTTGATTTAATTTAGTATTGTTTTCAGAAATTGTCCTGTATAGCTATTTTTTACTTTCATAATTTCCTCTGGTTTACCTTCAGCTATAATATTTCCACCTTTAATTCCCCCATCTGGCCCCATATCAACAATATAATCGGCTGTTTTTATAACATCTAAGTTGTGCTCAATAACAACAACTGTGTTACCTAATGCGACAAATGTGTGCAATATTTCTAACAATTTTTTTATATCGTGTTGGTGCAATCCAGTTGTTGGTTCGTCAAGTATATACATAGTTCTGCCAGTCGATCTTTTTGATAATTCTTTTGCTAACTTTATTCGCTGAGCTTCTCCACCAGAAAGGGTAGTGGCTTGTTGTCCAATTTTAATATAACCAAGACCTACTTTTTTTAATGTTAATAATTTAGATTTAATATTTGAAATATTTTCAAAATATTCACAACCCTCATCAACTGACATGTCTAAAATATCAGCTATACTTTTACCTTTGAATTTAATTTCAAGAGTTTCTTTATTGTATCTTGTTCCCTTGCATTCATCACATTGAATATACACATCTGGTAAAAAATGCATTTCATAAGTGATTACACCGTCACCTTCACAAGCTTCACATCTTCCACCTCTTACATTAAATGAAAATCTGCCAGGTTTATAACCTCTTGATTTAGACTCTGGTAATGCTGTAAACCAATCTCTTATTGGACCGAATGCACCTGTATATGTAGCTGGGTTCGACCTAGGTGTTCTTCCAATAGGTGATTGGTCTATATTGATAACTTTGTCAATTAATTCTACACCCTTGTAGTTTTTAAAAGATTTAGGAACTTTTCTAGCTTTATTGTTTAACGATAAATTTAGTGCATGATACAAAGTTTGTAAGATCAAAGTTGATTTTCCACTTCCAGAAACTCCTGTAACACAAGTAAAACTTCCAGTTGGAACTTTAAGGTTAACATTATTTAAATTATTTCCACTTGCTCCATTGATTTCAACAAATCTTCCGTTTTTAGCAAGTCTTCTATTTTTTGGAATTATAATTTTTTTCTTTCTAGATAAATATTGACCAGTGATACTATTTTTATCATTTGATATTTCTTTAAATGTACCTTGTGAAATTACACGACCACCATTAGAGCCAGCCTCAGGTCCAAGATCAATAATATGATCTGCATTTTCCATAGTTTCGGTGTCATGCTCAACAACTATAACTGTGTTTCCTAAATCTCGAAGTCTCTTTAATGCATTTATAAGTTTTAAATTATCTTTTTGATGTAATCCGATAGAAGGTTCATCTAATACATACAATACACCTGTTAAACCAGAACCAATCTGAGATGCAAGCCTAATTCTTTGA
>CACDHZ010000031.1 GCA_902552705.1 uncultured Pelagibacteraceae bacterium | reverse complement strand
ATGTTATTGGTGGAATTTTTGAGTCTATGGGTAATAATGTAAAATATGTTCCAGCAGATTCACAAGCTGTTTATGAGTCAATTAGAATTGGCGACGTAACGATTTCTCACGAAGTATGGGAATCAGCTTTTGGAAAATCTTTTGATACTGCAAGAGACAAAGGTGGAGTATTAGACTGGGGTGATCATGAAGCAAGAACAATTGAAGACATGGGTTATCCTGATTGGGCTGCAAAATATTGTCCAGGTCTACCTGATTGGAATGCTTTGAAAGATCCAGAGTGTGCAAAAAATTTTGCAACACCTGACTCTGGCGGAAAAGGACGTATGTTAGAAGGTCCTCAAAGTTGGCATGGTGATCTTATTCCTCAAAGGATAGAAGCTTTAGGACTAGGTGATCTTTGGACTGTTAAGTTTGCTGGTGGTGCAGATGCATTATGGGCAGAACTTAAAGCAGCAGAAAAAGAAGGCAGAGGAACAATCATTTTTAACTGGACACCAAACTTTACAGATGGAAAAGGTTTTACTTTTATAGATTTTCCACCTTATTATGATGGTTGTAGACCAGTTGACGGAGGTGATGGAAAATGTGGAGCTCCTGATGGTTATTTGAAAAAAGCTGTTAACGAGAACTTCCCAAAAACACACCCAGCTGCAGCGGCAATGTTTAAAAAATTGTCATTTAACACTAGTCAAATTGGAGCAATGGCTGCTTTAGTTGACGAAGATAAGATGTCTCATGAAGATGCTGCTAAAAAATGGTTAGCTGATAATAAAAACGTTTGGGAGAAGTGGACTAAGTAATCACTTTTTTCTAAAAGTTAATTAAATTTAAATTCTCTCCTAGTTTTACTAGGGGAGGATTTTTTTTTAAATTTGATATAATAATTTATAAATAAAAATGAAAAAATTTTTTATATACATCTTATTTAGTTTTTTAATTTCAAATATAAGTTTTGCAAAAAAATCAGGATGCACTGATGGTGATTGTAATAATGGATTTGGGACTTGGACTTATACGGATAAAACAACTTATGTAGGTCAATGGGAAAATGGTTCTAAAAAGGGAAAAGGTATAGAAACTTGGCCTAACGGATATATTTATGAAGGTGAATTTAATGATAGTAAATGGCATGGTAATGGGACACTAAAATTTCCCGATGGATCATCTTATGTAGGTGAGTGGAAAAACAATAAGATGCATGGTTCAGGAGTTTTTACTTGGGCAGACGGTAAAGTAAAAAAAGGGAACTGGAATGAAGGTGATTATGTTAAATAAAATTAATCAACTTTCAGATAATCTTAAAAGTTCATTAGGATTAGTTAGTTTAACAATAGTAATTTTTTTTACATTTTTTGTACTTAATATTTTTTATGGGCCTGATAAAAATGCAGAATTAAAAATTGCTGAACAAAAAAAAGTACAAGAAAAGGCAAATGAATTTATTGCAACTTTGCCAAGAGGAGTTTTGACATTCTACGAATCTGCAAAGGGTCAGAGATTATCGCCTGATGAATACAAGATAGTTTGCAACAATACAAAAATTATTACTCAAAGAGCTATTATGGGAGCCAACATTACTGACAGTAAAGCTTTCAATTTATATACAGCGAATGGAGGAACTACGGGAAAATATTCTGTGACCTGGGATGAAAAAAAAAACAAGTGCTTTGCAAAGTTTACAGTTAAACCTTTACAAGGTTCTTCTAAATCAGTGACAGTTGAAGGTGAAGCTTTAGGATTTTTGAAAACAAGTATTGATACAAGGGTTTATTTTATTAAAAATTTTTAATGGAGTATTTATTAATAAAAATAGTATAAATGTATAAAAAATAATTATGACTTCGGCACCAGTAATTAAATGTGAATCTGTATATAAAATATTTGGAGCTAATGCAAAAAAAATGCTTCAAAATTCTAATGGAAATGTAGACGCTAAAACATTCCAAGATGCTGGTTGTATAGTAGGTGTTAATAATGCTTCTTTTGAGGTTTCAAAAGGAGAAATGTTAGTTGTAATGGGACTATCAGGATCCGGTAAGTCGACTCTTCTAAGATGTATTTCACGATTAACAGATGCCACTGGTGGAAAAATTTATATTGAAGGTCAGGATTTGTTAGCAATGAATGATAAACAGTTAATAGAATTAAGAAGAAGTAAAATGGGAATGGTTTTTCAGAGCTTTGCATTACTTCCTCATAAATCTGTTTTAGAAAATATTGCATTTCCATTACAAATTAAGGGAAATGAAACTGATGACAGTATAAAAAAAGCTATGGAAATGGTTGAATTGGTTGGCTTGAAAGGAAGAGAAAATTATTTTCCTCGGGAACTATCTGGTGGCCAACAACAGAGAGTAGGAATAGCTCGATCTTTAGCTGTTGAACCAGATATATGGTTTTTAGATGAACCTTTTTCAGCTCTAGACCCATTGATAAGAAAAGAAATGCAAGATGAGTTTTTAAGACTTCAAGGAGTTTTAAATAAAACAATTCTTTTTATTACACATGATTTTGATGAAGCTTTAAGACTAGCAGATAGAATAGCTATTATGAAAGATGGTTTAATTGAACAATTAGATACTCCTGCAAATATTGTTTTAAATCCAAAAACCGAATATGTGAGAAAATTTACTCAGGAGGTTCCTAGAGAAAAAGTATTAAAGATTGAGGCAATAATGGAAACTTCTACAAATGAAAAAGATAAAAATAATATTAGTGTATCCAAAGATGCAATTATTGAGACAGTTGCTGAAAAAATTCTTAGCCAGGAAAAACCAGCAAATGTTTTAGATGCGAATAATAATATAATTGGAAGTGTAAAACCTTCTAAGATAATTCAAACAGTTTTTAGGACTGAAAAAGATAAATGATAATAATTTATGGAAATAATTAAGAAATATCCCAAAATTACTCAATGGACATTTTTATTAATAGTTTTTTTTGCTTTATGCTTTGCTATTCAAATACCAGAAGGATATGAATTTGCGAAAGCAGGAACTGAGTTTATAGATAAAGACAAATTAGACCAAACTAAATATAGTGTTTTTTGGAGACTTCCTGCTTTTATTGCATGGATGCCTGGATGGATAAATGATTCAGTATATTTTTTATTAAATGAGTGGCTTCCTATTGAATATTTTGACACAAGTATCCAAGAAACAAAATCTCGACCATTAGTTCTTCATATTACAAGATTAATTTCTAGCACTATGCTTTTTTTAATTCAGTTTATTCGTGAAATTTTAATTGGTGGTGTTGAAACTATAGTTGCATTTACAAGCTGGGATTTTATAAGTGCTTATCCTTGGGCAAAATTACCAGGTCTACCATGGACAATAGTTGCAGCTGGAGCAATTTTATTAGGTCATAAACTTAGCGGAAAAAATCTTGCAATATTTGCTGCTATTACAATGATTTATATATCTGCTTTTGGTCAATGGAAACCATCGATGCAAACTTTATCATTCGTAATGGTAGCTGCACCAATATCATTTATCTTGGGTCTGGGTTTTGGAATTTGGGCTTATAAAAGCAAAAAGGTTGAAAAAATTCTTAACCCACTTTTGAATGTGGCTCAGACGATGCCTCATTATTCTTATCTAGTTCCAATCATGGTGTTATTTGGCATTGGGGATCATGCTGGAGCCATTGCAACTATTATTTTTGCAACTCCTCCTATGGTTAGATTAACTTTATTAGGATTAAGAAAAGTTTCACCAGAAGTAATCGAAGCTGGAAAGATGAGTGGTTGTACTGATTTTCAATTATTATTTGAAGTTTTGATACCAACCGCTAGAAGAGATATTTTGATTGGCGTTAACCAGGTAATAATGCAATGTTTGGCAATGGCTGTTATTGCATCGTTTATCGGTGCCAAAGGACTTGGATGGAATTTACTTCTTGCTTTAAATCAACTTAGAATAGGATTAGCTCTAGAAGCAGGAATTTGTATTACATTGATAGCAGTTTTATTAGACAAATTATCACTCGCATGGGCAAATAAACAAAAAAATTATTTTGAAAACCCTACACCATTTCAAAAAAATAAATATTTTTATATATTTAGTGGAGTAGTTGTAGCGGGGTATCTATTCTCTTACTTAGGCACTTTCTTTTTTAAAGAAGGTTTTAATTATTTTTTTATTGTCCCTCATAATAAAGGTATTTCCACAGAAGCTTTCTGGAATGCAGGTGTTGATTGGATATTAGATAATTTTTTTGACACACTTAAAATTTTTAATACTTGGCTAATAGTAGAAGTTTTAATACCAATGAAGAATGCCTTTTTGAGAATGCCAGTGGTTGCTACATTTGTCTTATTTATGGGAGCAGGTTATATAATTGGTGGAATTAGATCTGCATTAATTGTTGGAAGCTTTACTTTATTTATAGCTTTAACTGAGTGGTGGGATAGAGCATTAATAACAATGTATATGGCAACATTTGGCGTAATAGTATCGGGTGTGCTTGGAATTATAATAGGGACTCTTAGCGCTCAAACAAAAACTAGTACAAGAATAACTTTAGGAGTTTGCGACACTCTGCAAACTTTCCCATCATTTATTTATTTAATTCCTGTCATTATGCTTTTTGGTGTAACTGATACTTCAGTTTTAATTGCAGTGGTAATTTATGCAACTATACCAGCAACAAGATATACTATTGAAGGATTAAGAAGTGTTCCGACAGCTTTACACGACGCAGGTTCAATGTCTGGTGTTAATAGATTACAGAGATGGCTGAAGATAGAATTACCATTAGCTTTTCCTCATATGATGTTAGGAATAAATCAAACAGTTGTTTTTGCATTATTTATGGTAATTATTGGTGCAATGATTGGAACAACAGATTTAGGCCAATATATTCTAAAAGCTTTATCTGATAGACAAGGAACTGGTAATGGATTAATGCTTGGATTGTGTGTTGCATTTATTGGTCTAGCAGTAGATAATCTAATAAGAACTTGGGCAGAACAACAAAAAAAATTGCTTGGACAAGATTAAAAAGCTCAATAATAGATAAAACAAAAATAAATGAGTAAAATTATAATTATAGGTGCTGGAGCTATGGGTTCAGCTTTTACAATACCATGTATCGAGAATAATAATGAAGTAATACTTGTAGGCACACATTTAGAGAATGATTTAATTAAAAATATAAAATTAAATGACAACTTTCACCCAGCTCTCAATATAAAATTACCTTCAAAGTTAAAAATAGAGAGTTTTGAAAAATTACAAACAATTTTAGAGGGCAAAGTAGATTTGATAGTTGCTGGAGTAAGCTCACTAGGGATTAACTGGTTTGTTGACCAAATTTCTAATAATTATAAAAAAAATTTACCAATTATTTTACTTACTAAAGGTTTAGCAATAGTAGAAAGTGAATTAATTACACTTTCAGATAAAATTAAAAAACTTCTTGAAGAAAAAGGACATAAAGAGGTAAATATTTCATCAGTAAAAGGCCCTTGTCTGGCCGCAGGTTTAGCTAATAAAATGAGAACAGGAACAGTTATTGCAAATTCAAGTATAAAAGAAACACAAAAGTTAAAAAAGATTATTTCAACTAATTATTATTCTACAGAAATTTCAAATGATTTGATAGGAGTTGAATTATCAAGTGCAATAAAGAATATTTATTCTATGCTTATCGGGGCAGCAGAGGGATTAAGCAACTCGAAAGCTCCAAAAGAAATTCAATCTAAATATTATTTAAATACATCAGCTTCATTAATTCATAGATCGATTTCTGAAATGGTAGAATTCGTATCATATT
>CACDHZ010000030.1 GCA_902552705.1 uncultured Pelagibacteraceae bacterium | reverse complement strand
ATTGTTAGAACTGCTGGTTCAAATAAAACAAAAAATGAAATTGATCATGATCTTCAAGCATTAATAAAAATTTGGAATGGAATTAAAGAAACTGCACTTAATTCTAATGCACCTTCACTAGTTCATCAAGAAAGCGACATTATAAAAAGAACTTTAAGAGATATTTATGACGAAGATACAATAAAAATAGTTATTGAAGGTAATGATGGTTATAAAAAAGCTCAAAACTTTATGAAATTAATGATGCCATCACATGTTAAAAAAATAAAAAAATACAGAGATAAAATTCCATTATTTTTTAAAGAAAATATTGAAGAAAAATTAAATCAAATTTATGACTCAGAAATTAAACTAAAATCTGGAGGTTATTTAGTTATTAATCAGACAGAAGCACTTGTTTCAATTGATATAAACTCTGGTAGCTCAATTAAGCAGAAAAATGTAGAAAGTACTGCTTTGGACACTAATCTCGAAGCAGCTGAGGAGATATCAAGACAAATCAAAATTAGAGATTTATCTGGTTTAATAATTATTGATTTTATTGATATGTTGAGTTTTGGAAATAGACGGTTAGTAGAAAGACGAATTAAAGAAAAATGCAGAACTGATCGAGCAAGAATTCAAATAGGAAGAATAAGTAATTTTGGTTTATTAGAAATGTCTAGGCAAAGATTACGTGAAAGTGCAGTAAAATGGAAAGTTGCACTTACTGATGAGTCTTTTGCTATTAAAATTTTAAAACTTGTAGAGTTTAAAGCCGTTTCAACAAAAGCTAAATTTGTAGAATTAAGAATTTGTAAAAAGATCTCAGATTTTATGAAAGAAAATTTCATTGAAGATTTAAAATATTTTGAGAAAAAAAATATGATAAAAATTGATATTATTGCAGATAACTCTCTAATAATTCCTGAGTATAAAATTGATCTTCAAAATAAAACAAAAAAAATAATAGAAAGTATTGAACATTTGGAAAAATTAAGAAATCTTGAGGAGTTAAAAAAAGTAAGTAAATCTTTTATTAATTTAACAAAGAAAAAACCTTATAAGAAAAAATCATATAAGAAAAAAAAATTTTTTAAAAAACCTGCAGCTTAAATAATTCCTTTCTTTGGTGAAGAAGCGTTTCCATAAATAGATTTATCCATTCTTCCAGCTAAAAAAGATTGTCTACCAGCAACGACTGCATTTTTAAATGCTAATGCCATTTCAAAAGGTTTTTTAGCTTTTGCAATAGCTGTATTGGCTAATACACCATCGCAACCTAATTCCATTGCTATAGCTGCATCAGAAGCTTGGCCTAATCCTGCATCAATTATCAGAGGTAATTTAGTTTGGCTTCTAATAATTTTTATATTAGTTGTATTTTGAATTCCTAAACCAGAACCAATTGGGGCAGCTAAAGGCATGATAGCACATGCTCCAACATTTTCTAATCTTTTTGCCATTAACGGATCATCGTTACAGTAAACCATTACTTTAAAACCTTCTTTAGTTAATACTTCAGTCGATTTTAAAGTTTCAATCATATCAGGAAATAAATTTTTTTTGTCTCCCAAAACTTCTAATTTTACTAATTTCCATCCACCAATATCTCTTGCTAGTCTTAAAGTTCTTAGCGCGTCTTTAGAAGTAAAACATCCAGCAGTGTTAGGAAGATAGGTAATTTTTTTTGGATTAATATAATCCATTAACAGTGGTTTTTTTTTATCTGAAATGTTTACTCTTCTAACTGCTACTGTCACAATTTCAGCACCAGATAATTTTATAGCTTTCGCGCATTCACTCATACTTCTATATTTTCCAGTACCAACTATTAATCTGGAATTAAATTTTTTTTTAGCAACTACTAACTTATCGTTTTTCAATTTTAGCCCCCTCCAATAAAATGAACTATCTCAATTTTATCATCTTTTTTTAATTTGATTTTTTTTAACTTATTTTTATCTATTATTTCGTGGTTTAATTCAATTGCTACTTTTTTTAGAGGAATTTTTAATTGTTTTAAAAAAATTGATAGGCTCAAATTGTCATTAATTAGTGAAAATTTACCATTTACCTTAATTTTTATTTTTTTTATTTTTTTCATACTGTATAAGTGCTGAATGACTAATAATATTATAATTATTAATGGCCCTAATCTTAATCTATTAGGTGAAAGAGAACAATCACAATATGGTTCAATAACTTTTGAACAATTAAAACAAAAAAGTTTACTTAAAGCTAAAGAATTAAAAGTAAATTTAGAATTTTTTCAATCAAACATAGAAGGTGAAATAGTCACAACTATACAAGAGGCTAAAAAAAAATTTGATGGTATCATAATAAATGCAGCTGGATTCACTCACACTTCTGTTGCAATCAGAGATGCTTTGGATATCTATAAGAAACCAATTATTGAACTTCACATATCTAATATCTACAAAAGGGAAGAATTTAGACAAAAATCACTTATTAGCGATATTGCTACTGGGGGAATTTTTGGTTTAGGAGATAACGGTTATATTTTAGCCATAATTGCAATGCAAAAATTGCTTCAAAATGGAAATAGATAAAAAAATAATCAAAAAATTAGTTGATGCTTTGGAAGATTTAAAAAAATCTTTAAAAGATAACAATGAGGAAATCAATACTCAGGAGATAGTAGAAGAGGAAATCGATAATTCCAAATCAGTAACAAGTCCTATAATTGGAACAGCTTATCTAGCTCCTGAACCAGGAGCAAAACATTTTGTTGAAGTTGGAAAAAAAATTAAAAAAGGTGATACTGTAATGATTGTTGAGGCCATGAAAACGATGAACCATGTTCCTTCAACTTTAAGCGGAACGGTAAAAAAAGTTTCTGTTCAAGATGGTCAACCAGTTGAATTTGGTCAAGTACTAATAGTTCTAGAGTAATGTTTAAAAAAATATTAATTGCTAATCGTGGAGAAATTGCAGTTCGAGTAATAAGAGCTTGTAAAGAATGGGGAATAGCTACTGTCGCGGTTCATTCAGATGTTGATAAAAATAGTATGCATGTAAGGCTTGCAGATGAAAGTGTGTGTATAGGACCTCACCAACCAGCAAACAGTTATTTAAATATACCAGCCCTAATGTCTGCAATAGAACTAACTAAAGCTGAAGCTGTACACCCAGGTTATGGATTTTTATCTGAAAATGCAAATTTTGCAAAAATTTTAGAAGATAATAACATAAAGTTTATAGGTGCTTCATCAAAACATATAGAAATGATGGGTGATAAAATTCAAGCTAAAAAAATTGCCAAAGAAAATGGTTTGCCAGTTATAGAAGGCTCTGAAGGAGGTGTGACAGATATTTCGGAGGCTAAAAATCTTTGCAAAAAAATTGGATTTCCTGTTTTAATTAAAGCTTCTGGTGGTGGTGGAGGAAAAGGAATGAAAATTGTTAACAAAGAAGAAGAATTTGAAACTCTTTTTTCTACGGCAAAAACTGAGGCAATGAAATATTTTGGTAATGATGAGGTTTACATAGAAAAATTTTTTCAAAATCCAAGACACATCGAAGTACAAATATTAGCAGGAAAAAATAGAACTGTTCACTTACATGAAAGAGATTGTTCGGTTCAAAGGAGACATCAAAAATTAATTGAAGAAACTCCAAGTCCAGTTTTAAATGATGAAATAAGAAAAGATCTATTTGAAAGAACCGTTAAAATGGTCAGTAAAATTGGTTATGAAGGTGCTGGTACGGTTGAATTCATTTATGAAGATGGAAAATTTTATTTTTTAGAGATGAATACAAGAGTTCAAGTTGAACATCCAGTTTCTGAGATGGTTACTGGTATAGATATTATTAAAGAACAAATTAATATTGCATTTACTGGAGAAACTGCTTTGAAACAATCTGATATAAAACCTAGAGGTCATGCAATTGAATGTAGAATAAATGCAGAAGATGCTAGTAAAAACTTTCAGCCATCACCAGGAACAATAGGTATGTGTCATCAACCATCAGGATTTAGAACAAGAGTAGATGGTGCTATTTTTCAAGGATATAAAGTTACACCATACTACGACAGCATGGTATGTAAACTTATTTGTCATGGAAGAAATAGACTTGAAGCTATTCAAAGAATGAATAGATCTTTGGATGAATTTGTTATTGAAGGTATAACAACAACTATACCTCTTCATAAAATTTTACTTAATCATAAAAAATTTATTGATTCAGATTTTAATGTGAGCTGGCTAGATAATGAAAAAGTTATCTAATAACATTTAGTTAGCCAAATATCATAAACTGGATGATCAAAAGGATTAACTGCAGGACTAGATGAAAAAGTCCAACCATTAAATATAAAAACTTCATCATTATTTTTATTAGTTATATCTTTAACTTGAAGGTAAGCTGTTATTTCTGGATTATCATCAAACTCTGAGTTCTTACATTTAAAACCTTTAATTAATAAATTTTGGAATTTTTTTTCTTCACCTATTTCTAATTTTAAAAGATTAGTTTTAGAACTTACTTTATCCAATATCTTAATTTCAATGAATTTTTCGTAAATTTTTTCTTGAGCAATCGTTATGTTAGATAAAATAATAAAAAAACAAAATAATAAAAAAGTATTAACTTTTCCAGCTCTTATATTTCTTTTTAATCTGTTCATTATTTCTATTTGGATGATAGGCATTTTCTGTGCCGGTTTGATTTGGTTGATGTGGTTTTTGCCAATCATATTTTTTTAAATCATGGCTATTTTCAATTCTATTATTTGTAAAATGAATCCACGAGTACCATTCAATTGGTATTTTTGATGCATCAATTTCATCTTTATAAATAATCCATCTCTTTCCTGCTTTACTCTCATAATATTTATTTCCAAAAGAATCAGTTCCAACTAATTTTCCAAAAAAAATTGTTTTAATTTTAGTGCCCAATGTTTCTTGATTCCACCAGATGAAAATTTTTTTAAAAAGTGTCAACATATAATTTTAATAATTCTTCAATTCAAAAGTGTATAATTTAAATTAGACTAAACTATGAATTTGTATATAAATTAATATTCTCAAGATTCAAAATAAATATTTATAAGAGGAAAAATGGCAAAATACTTAGTAGAAACTTATTATACATGTACTTTTAAAGTTAATCATTACCTAGATAATATTAATGAAAAAGAACTATCAAATTTAGAAAAACGTAATGACGGTAAATTTGAAGTTTTAGATGTAAAACTAGATAATAGAAAAACTAAAAGCTTAGATTCTAATAACAAATTAAATGAAACCAAGAAAATTGATATTATATCAGAAACAAATCAAACAAAAACTATTTCAAAAGAAGATAATATAAACTTCATCAAAAAAATAAATGAGAGAGTAAGCAAAAGATTTAGTATGCCTGACAGAAGAAAAGGCTATATCCAAAAAGCGACTATTGGAGATCATAAAGTTTACTTACATACTGGAGAGTATGAGGATGGAAAAATAGGTGAAATCTTTATTGATACAAGTAAAGAGGGAGAATTGGTAAAAGCTCTAATGAATAACTTTGCTATAGCAGTGTCTCTAGGTTTGCAATATGGAGTTCCGTTAGATGAATTTATTAGTGCCTATGTTGATACTAAATTTGAACCTTCTGGAAAAGTCCACGGGAATGATCGAATAATGAGTGCTTCTTCTATATTAGATTACATATTTAGAGAACTTGCTATCTCCTATCAAAATAGAGAAGATTTAGCTCATACACCTTCTATTGGAACTAACGAAAGATCCTCAATTAATGAAGATGATTCTGAAGGTCAAAATCAATTACTTAAAATTGTGAAAGATATTACTAGCAAAGGATTTGTAAGAAATAATTACAAGAAAAATCTTATTGATTTGTCTGATGTAAAAATAAATTTAAAAGGTAAAAAGTAATACTATTTTTTAAGTTTTAAACTTAAACCTAGTTCTTTCAGTTGCTCTTCATCAATAATTGAGGGAGCATTCATCATCAAGTCTTGAGCGTTCTGATTCATCGGAAACATTGTCACTTCTCTTATATTTTTTTCGTCTGCAAGAAGCATAACAATTCTGTCTATACCTGGAGCAATACCTCCATGTGGAGGGGCTCCATAACTTAATGCATTTATCATTCCACTAAATTTGTCATCAACTTGCTTTTTATTATAACCAGCTATTGAAAATAACTTATACATCAATTCAGGCCTATGGTTTCTAATAGCTCCTGAAGATAATTCTACCCCATTACAAACAATATCATACTGATATGCTTTTATGTTTAATGGATTTTTAAAATCAATTTTATCAATTTCTCCTTGTGGCATTGAAAAAGGATTATGACTAAACTTAATTTTATTATCATCATCTTTTTCAAACATTGGGTAATCAACTATCCAACAAAAAGCAAAAGTATCTTTATCAATCAAATTTAAATCTTGTGCAATTTTTTCTCTTGCTAAAGAACAAATTTTTTCAACTTCTTTTATTTTTCCACATGCAAAAAATATGCTATCTCCTACTTTAGCTCCAGTACTTTTCATTATTTCTTCCAAAGACTCCATTGAGAAAAATTTACCTACTGGTCCTTTAGCTGAAATTCCATTATTATTTTCAATTGTAAAATAAGCTAAACCTGAAGCTCCCTGCTCTTTAGCCCATTTATCTATATTATCAAAAAAACTTCTTGGTTTATCTTTAGTGTCTTTAGTAATAATTGCTCTTACTTTTGATCCTGATTTTACTAATTTTTTAAAAATATCAAATTTTACATCTTCTCTTGTGAAAACACTTGTTAAATCATTTATTAATAATGGGTTTCGTAAATCTGGTTTGTCGGTACCATACTTCAACATTGCTTCTTGGTATGGTATTCTTGGAAATTCATTATTTAGAAACTTTTTTGATGAAAATTCTTTAAATAAATTTACCATCAGTTTTTCTACTACATTGAAAACATCTTCCTGCTCAACAAAAGACATTTCTAAATCAAGCTGATAAAATTCTCCCGGACTTCTGTCGGCTCTTGCATCTTCATCTCTAAAACACGGTGCTATTTGAAAATATTTATCAAATCCAGAAACCATAATTAATTGTTTAAATTGTTGAGGTGCTTGAGGTAGTGCATAAAATTTTCCTGGATTTAATCTACTGGGAACTAAAAAATCTCTAGCCCCTTCTGGACTTGAAGAAGTAAGTATTGGTGTTTGAAATTCCAAAAAACCTAATTTATTCATTTCTTTTCTGATAAAAGAAATCACTTTTGATCTTAATATAATATTTTCATGAATTTTTTTTCTTCTTAAATCTAAAAATCTGTATTTAAGTCTAATTTCTTCGGAATATTCTTGATCTGAAAAAACTGGCATTGGAAGCTCTTTACAATGACCAAGTGTTTCAAAAGATTTTATAGTTACTTCGATCTCCCCTGTTTTAAGTTCTGGATTGATGGTATCTTTACTTCTTTCAACGACTTTTCCTGATATTTTTATAACACTTTCTAACTGAATTTTTTCTAAGCTAGAAAAATATTCATTACTTTTATCAATAACACATTGAGTTACACCATAATTGTCTCTTAAATCTATAAATAATAAATTTCCGTGATCACGTTTTTTATTTAT
>CACDHZ010000029.1 GCA_902552705.1 uncultured Pelagibacteraceae bacterium | reverse complement strand
GTGCTTTTACTGAAGGATTACAATTGTTTGCAAGTTTTGCTATTCTTTTAAATTTTCCAAGACACAATAAGATGAAAGGAATGGGTCAGATTGTTACTTGGTCAGTCCGTGACGAAACTCTTCATTGCAATTCAATGATTAGGATTTTTAAAGAATTTATAAAAGAAAATCCTGAAATCTGGACACCAAAATTAAAAAAAGAAATTTATGAAGCTTGTAGAACAATTGTAGAGCACGAAGATGCTTTTATTGATTTAGCTTTTGAAATGGGACCAATGGAAGGTCTAACAGCGCAAGAAGTAAAAGATTATATTAGATTCATAGCTAATAGAAGATTAGACCAACTTGGTTTAGAAGCGATTTATAAAGTAGATAAAAATCCTTTAACCTGGTTGGATACTATGTTAAATGCCGTTGAACATATGAATTTCTTTGAGGGACGTGCTACTGAATATTCTAAAGCATCTACACAAGGATCTTGGACTGAAGCCTTTAGTTAAAAATTGAAGTATAAAAAATATTTTAGAAAAACAAGCCTTAAACAAGACAATATTGGAAGTAAATTTCTTAATGAAGTTGCTTCGAAGAAACCAAAATATTTTCTAGAAATAGGTGTATTTCATGGCGTTACAGCTAGAAACGTTTGTGAATTATTACACAGTATTCATGGTCAAGATTTTAAGTATGTAGGATTAGATTTATTTGGAGAAAACGACGAAAATTCAAAAGAAATAATTCCAAGTACAAAATTTAAAAATCCTTTTAAAAATATATATTTTAAATATATTTTGAGAAAAGATCCATATTCAATTGAAGCTGTTAGTGATTTATTAAAAAAATTTAAAAATAATGTGCAACTGATAAAGGGTAATTCAAATCATTTATTAAAAAATATAGATATGACAAAAATTGATTATGTTTTTTTAGATGGTGGACACGCATATGAAACTGTTAAAAATGATCTTTTTTACTCTTATCCAGTTTTAGAAAATGGTGGAACTATACTATGTGATGATTATGATTTATCATATGCACCTGGAATAAAGCAAGCGATTGATGAATTTATAATAAATAAAGATTTAAAATCTGAAATACTTTTTGATAGGTTTGCAAAAATTGAAAAAAAATAAAAAATTAAATAGGTTTAAAAGAAATAAAGATAATCTATGTGAGGAATGTAAAAAAATAGACGAAAGTGTTCTTCAAAATCTTATTTTGACTGGTTTTAAAATATGTAATTCTTGTAAGATTTCTAAAACTTTATTCCCAATTTAGGTTGTATAATTAATTGGCAATGTATCCATTTGGCTCATTACAAATGTTATTGAAAGAAAGACAATTATAAGAAAAGATAAAAAAACAATTCCGAAGGATTTAAAATTAGATTTTAGATTTAAGATTTGTTTTGTTGATATGATTAAACCAGCAAAGATCCAAAATTGAGTTAAAAATATTATAGGTATCATTAAATCAGGAGTAACTGCAAAAAATCTTAAAATACCTGGGGCGTGAGCATAACCTACGCCAATCAAAATTTTTTTAAAGGGAGCATTTGTTTCTTTGTCTGGAAATAATTTTACACCTACAACAAATATGAATATAGACCATACAACCCAAGTAAGTATTGCAGTTAATCCAGACATTGCAACAGCAGTTTTTATAATAGTGTTAGCGGCTACTGCTCCAGCTATTCCATCAAGTATCATTATTAAGCCCGCAAAGTATATTGCTGCCTCACCAAAATTCTTATTATCTTTATATAGTGATTTATCTAATTTAATAGATCGAACAATTATATTTAAAAATTCACCAAACATTTTTTTTATTTTTAGAGCCCTATAAAGACTTTAATATTTTTAGTGGGGAAAGTAAAATTCCCCACTATATTAATTTAACCTTTTGAAACTTCTCGCGTATTAGCGTTAAAAGATTCTTTAAAAGGAATATCTACAATTACTGCATCAACAGGCTGTCCTGGAGTTTCAGAATATTTTTCAGGCAAATGGACTTTATATTTTGTTCCAACTTTACCTTTTGGAAAGCCATTTGCATTTAAAGTTCCATCAAATGGAACATATCCCATAGCAATATTTTTTTTCTTTTCAGGATGATACCAAGGAGATGTAATAAATCCGATTGGATCTCCTCCATCTGCATTTGAAATCAACCAAAAATCAGGTGCATAATCTTCTATAGGTTTGCCACCTAATTCAAAACCTACTAACTGAAGCTTATATGGTTTTTTTCCTGCTTTAATTTCTGCTCCCATTTTTTCTAAAACAGTTTTACCAACATAATCTGCTTTCTTATTCCACTCTCCTTTACCAGATAACGAAACTTGATAACCAAGATTACATTGAAAAGGATTGTGTTCTGTATCCATATCTTGTCCCCAAGAAAGAATTCCTGCTTGAATTCTTCTATGATGTGCTGGTGCAATTACCATTAGATTATGTTTTTTTCCTGCTTTTAAAACAGCATTCCACATATCTTCAGCATACAGAGTAGCATTTCTTAAATAAATTTCATAACCTGCTTCACCTGAAAACCCTGATTGAGAAACAACACAACTTCTGCCACCAATTGTTGCTTCTGCTAAACCATAAAAAGGCATGTTATCTAAATCAAATTGGTCTCCACAAAGATCTTTCATTAAAGCTTTTGATTTTGGACCTTGAATTTGTACAGGACAAGCATCTATTTCTTCAATCGTGCAATTAAATCTTCCATCAGCATTTACACCTTGAAGATACATTCCAATATCAGAGTCAGATAATGAAAACCAAAATTCATCTTTTGAAATTCTTAAGAGTATTGGATCATTTAAAACTCCACCATAAGCATTACATAAAATTACATAGCGCGCTCTCATAGGTGAGATTTTTGTTGCATCTCTTGTTATAACGTAGTCGGTAAATTTTTCTGCATCAGGACCTTTGACTCTAATTTGTCTTTCAACAGCAACATTCCACATAGTGACATGATTAACAATTGCATCATACTCAACCATCGCACCACCATCTTCTGGTTTAACATAACCTCTTGGATGATAAATTCTATTGTAAACAGTTGCCCTCCAACATCCTGCTTGCATAGATAAATGCCAATATGGAGATTTTCTTACTCTTGTTGAAATTAACATTTCAACCTTTGTTGGTCCACTTTGTCTTAAATTGTACGGTACCTCTCTATCAGACTGATCTACAGAAGTAGCATGTTTTAGTTTAGTATAATCAAATTCATTAGACATAATTATTTTCCTTCAACCACTTGTTAGTTTCCTTCAAGCCGCCGAATGTATAAATGTGGAAGAAATCAGTATGTGATTTAACTTTCCCAATTAAATCATTAGGGTCTTTAGGTTTCAGCAAATCTAACGCCTTACTAAAATTAGATTTAAGAAAGTTTAAGGAATTTTTTGCTCCTACGATATTAGCAAACTTGATTAAGCTAGATATTTTAAGAGGCCCAGTAATTCCCACATGCACTGGTACGCTTTGTTTAGAAATAAAATCTATGATAGGCTGAGGATCCAATAACCATTGGGTTACTATATAATCAGCATAAGGCTTTTTATCTTTCATAGCTTTTTCTAAATCTGAATCGGATATATCAGGACTCCCCTCAGGATGTCCAGCAATTCCTATCCTCATTTTCTCAAAATAGCCAGTCTCTAAAAGTTGGACCGAGCTATCAAATTTTCCAACTGGTTCTCTTCCGCCACCAATTATTAGTGCCTGTTTTACACCCCCATCTTTACATCTTAAAACATAGTCTTTTAAATCAGAATCATCATTAATTGATCTCGCAGGAAAATGAGGCA
This sequence comes from uncultured Pelagibacteraceae bacterium, assembly GCA_902552705.1. Taxonomy (GTDB): domain Bacteria; phylum Pseudomonadota; class Alphaproteobacteria; order Pelagibacterales; family Pelagibacteraceae; genus Pelagibacter. The sequence goes on along the minus strand of CACDHZ010000029.1, from coordinate 4,266 downwards.
CAGGGTTAAAACCTTTCTTAACAAGCTCAACGGCCTTATCAGCTGTTTCCTTATAATCTCCACCCGGCAACATAGTAATATAAACATCACTAACTGGTGGAACTGTTTCGAGGTCTGTTTTAGGACCAATTTCCAAAGAAAAATTCATTTTTTAGATCATTATCTTTTTTTAAAATGCTGTCAAAGAAATTCAACAAAGTCCCAAAACGAAATTTGTTGCCAAAAAATATGCTCATGATAATTTTTTTTGTGGACCAAAATTACAAAAATAAAACCCTTTCAAAAATCCTTGATGTTAAAAAACTGGAGGCTGTGGATAAGTCAATTGAGGCAGCAAATGGCCTTCCAAACGAGTGTTATATAAGTGAAGAATACTTAGCTTACGAGAAAGAAAGAATTTTTTGTGATAAGTGGACAGTAATTGGAGTTGGGAGCTCAATCCCAAATTATGGAGACGTCAAACCATACAATCTACTCGGAATTCCATTAATCTTAATAAGAGATAAAGAGAGGAGGATTCGAGTTTTTCACAATGTATGTAGCCATAGAGGTTTTAAACTAGTAAATGAACCATGTACCTTAAAAAATGTTATTAGATGCCCTTATCACTCTTGGTCTTATGATTTTGCAGGAAATTTAGTAGCAACCCCACATATTGGAGGATTAAATAAACATTATTCAGAAAAATTTGATAAAATAAAAAGTCGTCTTAAAGAGGTTAAAACTAAAATTTGGATGGATATTATTTTTGTAAATATCAATTCTAATGAAATAGATTTTGATGAGTATATAAAACCTCTTGAAAAAAGATGGTCTAAGTTTATTAGAAAAGAAGATCAACAACTGATAGTTCATTCAAACGATCATGGCTATTTTAATTTAGAAGTAAAAAGTAATTGGAAGTTTGCTATAGAAAATTATTGTGAAAGTTACCACTTGCCAACAATTCATCCCGAGCTTAATAAAGTCTCTAATATTAATAATCATTATCATATTCAAGGTTTACCAAACAGGTTTGCAGGACAAGGAAGTGATAAATATGAACAATCAGTTAAAGGAAATAAAAAATTTAATAGTTTTCCAAACTGGGAAAAAAGTAAAATAAAAAATTCAGAATATATAGCTTTATTCCCTAATGTTATGATCGGTTTACACATTGATTATTTTTATGTTTTTTGGCTAGAACCTTTAACAATTAATAGGACTAAAGAGCACATGCAAATGTACTATGTTGGTAATGATAGTGCCAATGGGGATACATTAAAAGAATTGAGAAAAGAAAATTCAAGATTTTGGAAAGATGTTATGTTAGAAGACATTAGTGCTATTGAAGGAATGCAAGAGGGAAGAAATTCCCCCGCTTATAATGGAGGAAATTTTTCACCAGTAATGGATCAGCCAACTCATCAGTTTCATAAATGGGTGGCTAATAGTTTAATATAATATGAAAATAATTTTAATAATGGGATTACCAGGTTCAGGAAAAACAACATTAGCTAATGAGTTAGGTCCTATGTTAAATGCCAAAAGATTAAATGCCGACGAAGTAAGGAAAAAAGCTAATGATTGGGATTTTTCTGAAGAAGGGAGAAAAAGACAAGCAAAAAGAATGGCTGATTTTGCACTAGAATTGAAAAAAGATAGAAATTACGTTGTTGCAGATTTTATTTGCCCAACACCTGAGGCAAGAAAATTGTTTCCTGCAGATTATATCGTTTGGATGGATACAATAAAAGAGGGTAGATTTGATGATACTAATAAAATGTTTGTAAAGCCTGATAAGTATGACTTTCATGTTACAACGCAAGATGCTAAAAACTGGGCACCAAAAATTTTAAAGGAGATTAAATAATGACATACAAATGGGATAATAAAAAACCGACTGCACAGATGTTAGGAAGATGGCAACCATTTCACGATGGTCATTATACTTTATTTAAGGAAATTATAAAAAAAACTGGACAAGTATGTATTCAAATTAGAGATGTACAAGGGGTAGATGACAACCCATTTGATTTTGAAACAGTAAAAAAAAATATTGAAGATAGGTTAAATCCAGAATTTAAAGATCGTTTTAAAATTATGTTAGTCCCTAATATAACTAATATTTGTTATGGCAGAGGTGTTGGTTATAAATTTGAAGAAATTGAACTTTCAAAAGAAATACAAGAAATTTCAGCTACCAAAATAAGAGCCAAAATGAGAGAGGAAGGGAAGCTGAAGTAATTGTAAATGAATGTTAAATTAATAAAACAAACAAAAGATATTGTCAGGGTTATTTTAAATGAACCTCAAACATATAACTCTCTATCATTTAAAAATTTAAATGATCTGATCAAAATTTTTAATAAATTAGATAATGATAAGAATGTTAAAGTTATAGTTATTGAAGGGGCAGGCAAAGGATTTAGCGCAGGACATAATTTAAGAGAAGTAAAAAGTCTTAAAAAAAAAGAAAAATATCAAAAATTATTTAATCTTTGTTCAAAATTAATGATTCAGATAGTAGAAGGAAAAAAACCCGTAATTGCTAAAGTTCATGGTGCAGCCTTTGCAGCAGGGTGTCAGTTAGTTGCAAGTTGTGACTTAGCTTTCAGTTCTAATGATGCTTTGTTTGCAACTCCAGGAGTGAACATTGGCTTATTTTGTAGTACTCCAATGGTTGCAGTAAGCCGAAAAATAAATAGAAAATCGATGATGAAAATGTTGTTAACCGGCGAACCTATTAAAGCAAAATATGCAAAAGAAATAGGTTTGATAAATGATTATTATTCAAAATCAAAATTAGACACAGAAGTTTTTAAAGTAGCAAAAAAAATTGCTTCTAAATCAAATTTAACAATTAAGATTGGAAAACAAACATTTTATAAACAGTTAGAAATGCCTCTTAAAAAAGCTTATGCATACACAAGTAAGATGATGACATTAAATATGATGGCAATTGATGCAAAAGAAGGAATTTCAGCATTTTTAGAAAAAAGAAAGCCAAAATGGAAACACAAATAAATCAAAAAGAAATTAAAGATATTTTAGAAAATTCAAAAACAATTGCTATGATTGGAGTTAGTTCAGAAAAAAAAGGTGAGGATCCAAAGAATTTAAAAAGAAAGCCTGCAAATATTGTCATGAAATATATGCAAAATTTTGGGTATAAAGTTTTTCCTATAAATCCTAATGCAAAAGGTGAAGTTATTAATGGAGAAAAAGTTTTTGGAGATATTGAAGATATTAAAACACAGATTGACATTGTTGATGTTTTTCGTCCATCAAAAGAAACACCTGAATTTGCAAAAAAAGCAGTTAAAATAGGATCAAAAGTTTTGTGGCTTCAGTATGGAATACACAATGATGAGTCAAAAAAAATTGTCGAAAAATCAAATATAAAATATATTTCTGATAAGTGTATCAAGCAAGAATATCAAAAAATTTTTTTGAAAATGAAACCTGTTTTCCCAGTATTACAAGAATAGATTATATAATTAAGAATATGGGCTATTGATATTTTTAATATTACCAAGATTCATTAAAGAAAAATTTAACCAGAATATTGTAGCACCAAAAGTTGTGAAAAAGCTTCCAGTAGGTAATAAAGGTAAACAAAAGACTAAAACCATTAAAAATGAGGATAAATTTGTTGTATTTTTATTATTTAAATAAAAACGAAAACTTTTATAAAAAAAGTATAATAAAGTTGAAAATATAATTATATAACCCGGCAAACCTAAAGTGGCTAATATTTCTAAATGGTATTGATGAGGATGTGTATTAGGAATCATTCTTACATAATTTCTGAATCTATAAGTTCGATATACTTCATGGCTTTTTTCATAATAAGAACCTAAGCCAACTCCTAATAATTTATTTTCTTTAAAAATTGTATAAGCATTTACATATAGAGGTGTATATTTATTGTTATTGTTAAATTCTATTAATGAATTATATTTAGTTTTACTAATAAATACATTTACATAACGATCTTTAAAAAAATCTAACTTCCCACCTTTAATATTGCTAACAACTAAAAAAAGTAAAATTATAGGAAGAATAAAAAAAATAAAATTCTTATAACTAAATTTTCGAGTGATAATTATAAAAGAAAAAATTCCAATAAATAATCTAAAAAAATTTGCTCTTTCTCCAATAAAAAAAGAAATTAAGATTAAGATTAAAATGACAAGGTAAAATAACTTATTCTTATTTAAATTTGCCCCTAAAAGAATTAGTGAAAAACATAAAAACCAATGTCCAATTTTCAGTTCCTCACCC
>CACDHZ010000028.1 GCA_902552705.1 uncultured Pelagibacteraceae bacterium | reverse complement strand
ATCTTATCTATTTATATCAGCTAACAAGATCCTTAAAAAAATTAAATTTTCAAAAAGTATATGACCTTCAAAATTCATCTAGAACTACTTTCTATAAGAATATATTATTTCCGAAATCAAATTTTAACACATGGTCTAGTTCTGAAACAACTTTACCAAAAAATGTTACTAAAACTGAATTTGATAGAACTCCGGTACTAGAAAGATTTGAACATCAACTTAAATATTCTGGGCTTAATACTTCAAACACTTTAAAACCTAGTTTTGATTGGGCTTGTGAAAATATAGAAAGTATTAAACATACATATAAATTAAAAGATTATATTTTATTATTTCCTTTTTGTTCGCCACATTTAAGTATTAAAAAATGGCCTCACTATAATGATTTGATTAAATTAATTAAAAATAAATATGAAGATAAATATAAAATTGTTGTAGCACCTGGACCTTCAGAAATAAACGATGCCAAAAATATTAATGCTGTAAAAATCTTAGATGATAACAGAATATTGGATATAGCCCAATTGTCATCTTTAATTAAAGATAGTTCATTTGTTATAGCTAATGATACAGGCCCTGCTCATATGGCTGCTCACTTAGACGTTAAAGGATTAACTTTATTCGGTAAACATACAACTGCAGTTAAAGTAAGTATTGAAAGAGAAAAATTTAAAGCCATTCAAGTAGATGATTTAAATAAGTTGGGTGCAGAAAAAGTTTTTGAAAAAATGTTACAAATTTTAAATTAATATTTTTTTGTATTTATTAATAATTTGATCCCATCTAAAATTATTAGAATTTTCTTTAGCAGCTTTGCCATATTCTAAATATTTATTATTTTTTAACATAGAATTTATTGCGGAATAAACAGCGTCTAAATCATTACCATCACAAATTAATCCATTTTTTTCATGCTCAATTGCATCTGCTGCACCTCCATGAACTCCTCCAATTGATGGCACACCATATTGAGCCGCTTCTATATAAGCAATCCCAAAACCCTCAACAGATCTTTTATATTCAATTGATGGCATCACAAAAATATTTGATTTTGACAAAAGTGAATTTTTCAATTCATGAGATATATCTTTAAAAAACATAACCTGCTCATTTAAGCTTAACTCATTAACAAGTTTTTTAATATTTTCTTCCTCATCACCTTCACCAATACTAATATAAACAATGTCTGGGTATTGTTGTTTTAGATTTCGTAAAGCCATAATAATTTTTTCATGATTTTTTCTTTTGTCATATCTAGAAACAGTAATTAATCTTGGTGATTTGTATTTTAATAAATTTTCAACTTTATCTAATGATTTTTTATCTAGCTTTTGAACTTCACTTACACCAGGATTAATTACAACAATTCTATTTCTATCAACACCACATTGAATAGCCAATTCTTTAGTAAATTTAGAATTTGAAACAATTATATCAACATTATTAAGTACATTTAATAGTCTTTTATTGAGATTAGTTTCTTTTTCATGATTTATTTCTTTAGAATGAATTAAACATATTTTTTTTTTGTGAGTTTTAATTAATTCAAGACTTTTCCAATGATCAGCAATGATGGCCTCAATTTTATTATTTTTTATAAATTCATTTATAAGTTGAGCTTTTCTGTATTTTCTAAATAATTTAATTCCACCAACTCTTTCAATTGAAAAAGATGTTTGTTCGTCAAATTTTTTATGATTATGATGATAATCAGCAAAAACTTTTAACATATAGTGTTTTGATAATTCATTTGTCAATCCCCACATTAAATTTTGCATGCCACCCACATCAGGTGGAAAGGATTTTGTTACGATCAAGTACATTAATTATTCAGCCATTTTATGTTACAACCCATACTTGGAATTTGTTCTTTAGGGCCAATTTGTGTTTCAGCTATTTTTTTCATAGCTTTAAATAAATCACTCTCACCATTATTAATAGGTTTTAAATCTTTTAATTCTCTTATTCTTCCTCTGTATTGTAATTCTAATTGCTTATTATAACCAAAAAAATCAGGTGTACACACAGCATCATAATCTCTAGCTACTTTCTGAGTTTCATCAGTTAGATAAGGAAAATTGAAATTATGTTTTTTTGAGAATTCGATCATTTTATCAAATGAGTCTTCAGGATAATTGATGGAGTCATTTGAACAAATTGCAACAGATTTGATTCCTAATTTTTCCAAATTTTTACAATCTTCAACAATATCTTTAATCACTGCTTTTACATAAGGACAATGATTACATATAAACATGATTAAAGTTCCATTTTCTCCTCGAATATCATCTAATTTGATAATTTCATTATTTACTGATTTTAGTTCAAATTTTTTTGCAGACTTTCCAAAATCACATATTGGAGTTTTTATTAGCATGTAGTAATAATATATAAGATATGTTTTATGATTTGGAAAATAAAAAAGTAAAAAATTTTGGAGAAAATTGGTCAGCATCCAGTGCTACTATTATCGGAGATGTTACTCTGGAAAAAAATACAAGTATTTGGTTTAACGTGACATTAAGAGGTGATGTTGAAAATATACATATTGGTGAAGGTTCTAATGTTCAGGACGGGAGTGTTTTGCATACTGATCCAGGTTTCCCTTTAAAAGTTGGAAAAAATGTAACAATAGGACACATGGTTATGCTTCATGGCTGCACCATTGGAGATAACAGTTTAATTGGAATTGGTGCTGTAATTCTTAATAATGCGAAGATAGGAAAAAATTGTATAGTTGGGGCTAAAGCTTTAATTACTGAGAATAAAGAAATACCAGATAACTCGTTAGTTATAGGTTCACCTGGAAAAATTGTAAGACAAGTTACTGAAGAAGAAAAAAAAGCAGTATTTGAAAATACTAAACATTATCAAGACAATTGGAAAAAGTACGCTAAATCAATTTTTTAAAAAAACTTTATCAAGTCTACATCATTTCATCTTCATTTTTTGACTTTGATATTCCTCTTTTTTTTTTAGGTATTGGTATACAATGATCTAATTTATCAACTTCTATAAAATCTTCTATGCCGCCATGTGGATCAGCATTAGGAGCAGGCATATATTTTTCTAGATACTCTTCACTTAGTTGAGTAAATATTTTATTTCCTTCTTCGTCATCTTTTTCAGCTTTTTCGATTTCGCTCCATCTATTTTTTGGAAATTTTACATAAAGATTAAAGCACTTTGTAATTCCTTTAATTTCATGTTTTGGATATTGCGGCATATCCATAATTGGATCCGAAACTATACATTTAGTAATTGTTTCAGGTTTAATATAGCCAAGATCTTCGCACATTTTTCTTAATGGAGTGCCATGAAAAGGAACAAAAGTATGAATATTAGCGTTGTCTGAATCTATATTTCTATTTAATTCTATTGTATCAAAAGCTAATTTCTTAGTTTCTTTAGGAAAACCAGTTATATTATTAACACTAAAGTTAATTCCATATTTGTGAGGGATTTTTAATTTTTCAATGATTTGGTCATTAGACCATCTTCTATCAAGAACTTCTCTTCTAAACTTTTCATTGCCGTGTTCCACCCCAAAAGAAATTCTGTCAAGTCCTACTTCTTTTAGTTTTTTCATATTATAATCGTTAATAGTTTCGGGTCTTGTTTGAAACCAAAAAGGAATTTTTATTTCGGAATACATATCACAAAATTCTTCAAACTCTTTTTTATTCATAGCTAAAAAGGTATCTGCCCAAAAATAATTATATTCAACACCCAAGTCATTTTTAAAATGTTTTAATTCTTTAGAAACTAAATCCATTTTTTTTTTTCTAAAATATCCACCATCAGTTTCTTTATTGTATAAAGCCATTTGATCAGGTGAATTACAAAATCTACATGTATAAGGACAACCTCTGATAGTTTCTACTGGAAACATCTTATAAATTTTTCCTCCCATTGGTCTATAAAGTCTGTTTTCTTCAAACAAGCTTATATCAATTATTGGATTTTTATTAACATCAACAGGTTTAGAGATTGGATTTTTTTTAATGATATTTCTATTTTTTAAATATTCAGGACCAATTGTTTTAACCCAACAATTTGTCAAATTATCAAAATTGTAATCTTTATTTTGAATTCTTTTACATAGTTCAATTAAAGTATTTTCTCCTTCTCCTACGCAAACAATATCAATTAATTTTTCTTTTATAACTATTTCTGGTGCAAAAGTTGGAAATACACCTCCAGCTATAACAGGAGTTTTATTCTTTAATTTATAATCTTTAATAGTGTCCAAAAACTTAAGACCCAACTCATACATATCTTCAGTTGTAGATAAGCCAATTAAATCTGGTTTAAATCTTTCAACTTGTTTAATTAAATCATCTGACCATGAAGTATCTTTAATTCTTATACCTCGGTCTTCCATATTAAAAGGAACTACAGCTAATTTATCTACTTGGGTTCCATCAGAGTCTAAACCAAAATCTACAGCATAATAAGTTGAGTCAAATATTTCTACTTGGTGTCCCTCTTTTTTAAGTAATGAGGAGAATAATGCCATAGCCTGAGGAATCATATTCATTCCAAATGTATTCGGATATAAGAAGAGTACTTTTATTCCCATAATTATTTATTCTTTATTAATAACATTAGTATATATATCAACATGAATTACAAAATCTAGTGCTTCATAATTCACATGATTACATGTTTATTGACAATTAAATTATAATTTAATATTCAAATATTGTACTGAAATGCATGGTGGGAAATTAGTGTGAAATTCATTAACTGTACCTGCAACCGTATAGCCGGAGCGCCACCCAGTATAGTCCGCTGTTGAACAATGGCCAGGAAAAGTCTAGTTCTGCAATGTAAAATTAGCATCGGCATTAAATAAGTAAACTCTTTAACAAGAGAATTTAAATATGAGATGTTTTATGCTTATTAGAGTATTAACAATATTTATATTATTTTTTTCAAATTATGTTTTTTCTAAAGAGATTCCTATAATTGTTATTTCAGCTGGAAAAACACCTCAATCATATAGTTCAGTAGGTAGTCAAGTCACGATTATTGACTCAGAAACAATAGAAAAATCTTCAGGATCAACTTTAACTGAACTCTTAGATAGTGAGACCCAAGGATTAAATATTTTTCGTTTAGGAGGCAAGGGAACCAATACAGGTATTCAAATGAGAGGTTTACCTAAACGTTACTCAACTGTTTATATTGATGGAGTCAAAATGTACGACCCTTCAGCTTCTGATAATGCATTTTATGCTGAAGGTATATTTAAAGACTCGATTGATAGAATTGAAATTTTAAAAGGGAGTCAAAGCTCTCTATACGGCAATAGTGCTGTTGGTGGAACAATTAATATTTTTACTAAAAAAGGTAAACTTGGCAAACATCAAAAAACAAATATCAGGGCAGGTCAGAGTAATACAAAAGATATTTTTTATTCATTTGAAGGCGCAGATGAAAAGCAAAATTATTTTATTGGTTTAAATTATTATAAAACCGATGGTATATCAGCAATGAATAATGATGGTGAAAATGATCCATATGAAAATAATAGTCTAACTTTAAATTATGGTTATAAGATTTCAGAAAATAATACTATTGAAAATTCATTAAGATTTAAAGATAGTTATTTAGAATATGATGAACCTACAGATGGAAGAGATGACACACTTAATTCATCTGACAATCTTGAGGCTCAGATTAGCCTTAAATTTTTAAATACTAAAGACAAATTTAAAAATACTTTTGGTTATTATAAGTCTGCTAGCTCTAGAATGGTAACTCAATATGATACCAAACAAAAAACTTATGAGGGTTTTAAAAATATGATTAATTATTTAGGCGAATATAATTTTAATCTAGACAATAAGATAGTATATGGAGCAGATTTGGAATTTTTTAAGGCAAAATATCCTACAGATCCAGGTAATAATAAAACTCATGATGAAGAAATTCATTCTCAGTATATAGATTACAAATTTAGACCATTTGAAAATATCTACGCAACTATTGGTGGCAGAAATGACAAACACACTCTTTCTGGAGATGAACAATCATACAGAATTACAGGAGCTTATGATTTAGGTGGAAATAGCAAAATTAGATCATCTTATGGAACAGGTTTTTTGTTTCCTGCCATTTATGAATCAGGAGAATATGCTTGGACAAATCAAGATGGCGATAAGATAAATGCTGAGAAGACAACAAGTTTTGATATAGGTTATGAAACTTTTTTTGAAAATCTAAATTTAGGTTTTAATATTACTTATTTTGATATTGTTATTGAGGATCCGATAATGGGATCAAATATTACTAATTTTCAAGATAATGTGAGTGGTGCAAAAAATAAAAGTCAAGGAATTGAATTATCTACAAACTGGACTGATAACGATAGATTAAACATTGGTTTTAACTATACTTTTACAAAAAGTTATTCAGGTATGGATTGTGATAAACCAGAAAAAGATAAATGGGGATACACTTCTTGTCTTGATTCTGGTGATGGTTGGCTTGAAAGTGCAATGGTTCGTGTTCCAATCCATGCACTAAGCTCTAAAATTAATTATCAATTTGATAAAGATTTAGATGGTTCTTTAATGTTAAATTATAAGGGACGTACAAGAGATTATGGTGGAACAGACTACTCTTTCAAAGATCAAATACTTGATGATTATTTTTTAGTAGATCTTAAAAGTTCTTATAAACTTTTCGAAGGTTATAATTTAGATTTTTCAGTAAAAAATCTTTTTGATAAAAATTATGAAAACGCATTAGATTATTCGGGAACTCCAAGAACAATGAATGTTGGTTTAAAAATTGCATACTAATTAATTTTAATTGTAACTTTATAAACTTGTAATTAATTATTCTATTAGATAAGATATTTTATGAAGTATTTAAAAATTTCTTTAGGAATTTTTGTAGCGTTAGCTGCCAGCCGTTTTGTTCCACATCCGCCAAATTTTACAAGTTTACTTGCACTAAGTTTTTATGTTCCAGCCCTATTAGGTTTGAGATATTTACCTGCTTTATTAACAAGCTTTATAATCACAGATATTTTTATTGGGATGCATAGTTCAGCATTTTTTACATGGGGGAGTGTAATATTTATAGGACTTCTTTCCCAACATTTTGGTAAAAATTTTACATCAAGAATTTCAGGAGCTTTAATAGGTGCCTGCTTATTTTATATAATAACTAATTTTGGTGTATGGAGTTTAGGGCCTTATGGATATTCTATAAATGGTTTAATCTTATCATACACGCTAGCATTACCATTTTTTGGTTACAGCCTTGTTTCAACATTTATATTTTCAGCAATAATAGAGACTTTATATAAGTTAAAGTTTTGGAAAAAAAATTTAATTAATTAAAAAATTATTATTTGTACTTAATTTTATAAATTAAAATAAATAAACTTAAAATAAGTGTCACAGCGTTTGCCAATGTTACAGGTAAATCATTTATTATTAGCCCATAAATTAGCCAAGAAAGAACACCAATAGTAAAAATCAAAAACATATAAAGAGAAATATCTTTTGTACTTTTCGTTTTATAAACCTTAATAGCTTGAGGTAAAAAAGCGATAGTAGTACAAAATGCAGCAAAAAAACCAATGTATTTAGCTATAAAATCTAACATATCATTTTAAGGAACCAACCAAGTATCTTTATTAGTTTCTATATTAAATTTTGCTCTTCGATGTCCTTTAGCAGCAAGATATAACCATTCAATAGATTTAATTTTACATTTAATAACAGTAAAATTTTTATAACCTTTCTCACTTTGCTGCATAGTGTAATCAAAATCTTCTAGTTTAGAAATCATTCCAGAGGTCGGATTTTCTGATGTAGTTCCCGGAGGACTATCTGTTAAATAGCATCTTCTGCTTATATGTTGAGTTTTTTTCCAAGACTCTTCAGTTGTGGAATTTTGATTATTAACCTCACATTCAACTTTAACTCTTAATTGTATTTTTTCTTCTTTGTCGTAGAAAAGTAAAGAAGCATTTTTATTTTTTTTTAGAATATCTACTTTTGGTGATCTTAAATCAGTGTGAAATTGTAATATATTATTTTTCCTATCTGATTTTCGTAAAACAATAATTCTTCCATCCACTTCATCTTGATGTGCACAGATAAAAACTGGAATTCTAAATGGTGAGTCTCTATTAGTCACAGCATCATCTAGCATAGACCAATACTTATTTTGAATTTCTTTTAAGTTTTCATAGTATGCTGGCTGCATACATTACTTTCTAAATCTTTTAATTAAACTTGATGTATCCCAACGATTTCCACCTATTTCTTGAACTTCTCCATAAAATTTATCTACAAGCTCCGTAACAGGTAACAATGAGCCATTTTTTTTAGCTTCATCCATTGCAATTTTTAAATCTTTTCTCATCCAATCAACCGCAAACCCAAAATCAAATTTATCATCAATCATAGT
>CACDHZ010000027.1 GCA_902552705.1 uncultured Pelagibacteraceae bacterium | reverse complement strand
GATTTTTTAAAGCTATTGTCAAAAATATCAATTAACAAAATAATAGAGAATAAAAAATAAAGACCACCAATCCATTGTGTTGATGAACGCCAAATAATTAAACTTTGATCAATATGCTTAATATTATTAAAAATTGTAAAACCTGTTGAGGTAAAACCCGAAATAGACTCAAAATATGAATTCAAAAATGTTAAATTATAGATACTAAAATAAAATGGTATTGATAAAATCAAAGGAAGAAAAAAATATCCAAATACTATTGTTATAATTTTTTCATAAATAGAGTCTTTTCTTTCTTCTTTGTTTTTATAAAAATAAAAGATTATAAAAAATAAAAGAGATATAAAGAAAGTCCAAACGTAAGTATTTAAATTTAGATAAAGATTGAAGTAATATGAATAAATAATATTAAAAAAAGATAGAATCGAGATTAAACCACAAAAAACACTCAAATAAATGAGTTTAAAATATTTCATTTAATTATATTGAACTTATACGAAACATATTTTCAACAACCTCTAAGAAATCTTTTTTTGCTAGAAAAACAACTGTATCTTCTTTTTTAAAAATAAAGTTAGATCTGGGTATTATAACTTCATTTCCTCTTAAAACAGCCCCGATTCTTATTTCATCTGGAAGGTCTGAATTTTTTAATTCTTTATTAATTAATTCAGAGGTTTCACTTATTTCTGCTTCTATGATTTCATATTCACCATTCAATATACTGTAAGCATTCTCAATTGTTCCTTTGTGAACATGTTTTAAAATACTAGAAACTGTGCTCATTCGTGGATCAATTAGATCATCAATTTTTAGTGATGACTGTAGTAGTGAATAATTAGTTTTATTTACTAAAGCCATTGTTCTTTTATCCTCAAGTTCTGATTTATCTTTGTTAAATTTTTCAACTAAAACACTCACCATTAAATTATCTTCATCATCATTAGTTAAAGCTAAAACTGTTTGAACTTCTTCGAGATTCGCCTCTAATAAAACTTCTTCATCTAAACCATTTCCATTTATAATAATTGTATTATTAAGTTCTCCAGCTATAAACTCTGCTCTCTCCTTATTTTTTTCTATAATTTTTACTCTTGCTGAATCAAAACTTTCTTCAAGATTTTTTGCTAAATTAAAACCAATATTACCTCCACCAATAATTAAAATTTTGTTTGAAATTTTTTCATCATGCCCAAAAGCATTTAATGTATCTTGCATTTGAGAAGCATTAATAGCAATGTAAGCTCTGTCATCTTTAAGCATTACATCATTTTTTTTTAATACAATAAACTTATCATTTCTTATTACTCCCATTATATTGGCGTCTAATTTTGGAAATTTTTTAGTAATATCGTTTAATTTAATATTAATTAAGGGGCAATTATCGTTTATTAGCACTTCAAGTAATCTAATTTTATTCTTAGCGAATGGAACATTATCTAAAGCACCTGGTGCTTCTAATTTTCTTTGTAAGGATTTAGCGATTTCTATTTCAGGTGAAATAATAACATCGATTGGAAGATTTTCTTTACTATATACTTTTGTAAATTTTGGATTCAAATAGTCTTGTGATCTAATTCTTGCAATTTTTTTTGGTACTTTAAAAATTGAAAAAGCAATTTGGCATATAAGCATATTAATTTCATCATTACGTGTTACTGCTATAATCATATCAGCCTCAGAAGCGTTAGCTTTTTCAAGTATAGATGGATATGTTGCCTTACCAACTATTGCCTTTACATCTAATGAATCATTTATTTTTTGAATATCTTCACTTGATTGATCAAGTACAGTTATGGAATGACCCTGTTCACCAAGAATTTTTGCAATCGTAAACCCGACTCTACCGGCGCCACAAATAATTATATTCATCTAATTTAATTCTTTAATTCCTAAACCTTTAAGTTTTCTATGTAGTGCAGATCTTTCCATACCTATAAAATCAGCAGTTTTAGATATATTGCCATTAAATTTTTTCAATTGAGTAGTTAAATACTCTTTTTCAAAATTTTCTCTAGCTTCTTTTAATGGCACAGATAATGAGCTTTTTGAAGGTTCATTCTTAATATCGACTGTTTTTAACGATTCTTTAATTATGTGAGAAATTTTATTTGAATTATCAGGAGATAGAATTGCTATTCTTTCTATTAAATTTCTGAGCTCTCTAACATTCCCAGGCCACTCATAATTTAATAAATAGTTATCATTTGTATCAATATTCAATTTTTTTAAATTATAATTTCTTGAAATTTTTTCTGAAAAATATTCAATTAAAAAAGGAATATCTGAAACTCTATTTTTAAGTGGTTCTATATTTATCTCAAAAACGTTCAGTCTATGATAGAGATCTTCCCTAAAATTACCAATTTCAATTTCATGTTTAATATCTTTGCTAGATGAACATATGATCCTAACATCTACCTTAATATCATGATCGCCATTAATTCTTTTAAATTTTTGATCAATTAAAACACGTAAAATTTTAGATTGTGTATCAAGTGGAATTTCTGAAATCTCATCTATCAAAAGAATACCTCCAGATGCTTTTTCTAATGCTCCATAGGAAATTGCTCCATTATTTTTTTCTTCACCAAATAATTCTAACTCATATTTTTCTATATCCAATAATGCACCGTTTAAAATTACAAATGGGCCTTTTTGACGTTTTGAATCTTTATGAATTTTTCTTGCAATTAATTCTTTACCTGATCCTGTTGGTCCGTTAATAAAGATTCTACTTTCTGAGATTGAAATTTTTTTTATTTGATCTTTAATACTTTTAATATTTTCACTTTGACCAATTAATTCATAAGAGTAAAAAAGTTTGCTTTCAAATTCTTTATTTTTATTTTTTAAATTAAGATTTTCAACAGCTCTATTTACAAAGTTTAATAATCTTTCTTGATTAAATGGTTTTTCAATAAATTCAAATGCTCCTGCTTTAAGGGCTTTAATAGCCATTTCAACATTTGCATGACCAGTGATTGTAATTACTGGGATATTTTTATCTTTTTTTTTGATATGTGATAACAGTTCTAATCCATCATTATCACCTTTGTCTAATTTAACATCAATGATTGCTACATCTGGAAGTTTTTTATCAATTTCATTTAGAGCTTGATTATAA
Organism: uncultured Pelagibacteraceae bacterium; assembly: GCA_902552705.1. GTDB lineage: Bacteria > Pseudomonadota > Alphaproteobacteria > Pelagibacterales > Pelagibacteraceae > Pelagibacter. The sequence continues at coordinate 5,348 of CACDHZ010000027.1, read as the reverse complement.
TTAGCTGCCAGTCTTGTTTTATAGCCAGCCTCTTTAATCAAATCATTTAAAATATTTCTAATATCAGTATTATCGTCTATTATTAATATTTCAGTACTCATTATTTTACAAAATTTATCTCTATTTTTGCACCATCTTGAATTGGTATAAAATTTATTGAACCATTATGATCATTTATAATTTTATTTACTATTGCTAGACCTAAACCTGTACCTTTTTCCTTTGTTGTAAAATAAGGGTCTAAAATATTTTTTATATTTTTTTCAAATATTTCAAAACCTAAACCATTATCAATAATAATAAAATCAATATTTGATGTATTATTATTTAATTTGATATCTATTTTACCATTAAAATCAATATTTTTAATACGTTTTTCTTGAATACTTTCAATAGAGTTTTTAATCAAGTTAAAGAAAACTCTACTCAATTGCTCATAATCTGAATTCAATATTATTTTTTCATTATCGTAATTAAATTCTATTAAAATCTTTGAATCTAATTCTTTAATTAAATTTATATTTTCATTAATTATGGAAACTAAGTTATTATCTTTTAAAATAGGTTTTGGCATTCTTGCAAAATCTGAAAATTCATTTACCAAATTTTCAATTTGTTTTATTTGTTTAGTAATAATCTTTAAACCTTTATCAAATTTATCTTCATCTTGACTTTCTATTTTTTTTGAATATTCATTTTTTAATTTATCTATTGTTAATTGTATTGGTGTAAGTGGGTTTTTTATTTCATGAGCTAATTTTCTAGCAAGATTTTCCCAGGCCTCATGTCTTTCATTAATAATCAACTTGTTTTGTTGTGTCTTTAATTTTTCAGTCATTAAATTGAAATTTTTATTTAAAATTTCCATATCTTTATCTGCTTTAATTTCTGGAACTTTAGTATCTAAATTTCCCATTCCAATATTTGAAGATGCAATAATTAGATTATTTATCGATCTAAAAAATCTTGATGAAAATCTTATAGCAATAGATATAGATAAAAATAATAATAATGTAACTACAACAAGATAAATAAATGCAAAAGAAATCTTTATTCCAGTCTGTTTATTTAAAACAGTATAGTAAAAATTAAGAGCTTCTTCTGACTCAATTAAGTATTGAGAAATTTTTTCATCTAAATATTTAACTATATACAAATATTTTTCATCAAAATTTTCAAGTTTTATGATTGATGCAGACTGATTTTTATAAGCATTTATTATTTTAAGCGGCCTTTTATCATTTGAAACCATTTCAAGAGCATCTTGTAAAGGAGGCTGGTACAAATTTATATCTTTTAATGTGCTTAATAAAAGATTTCCATTTATATCAATAATGTGTACCTCATCCATACCTCGTATTAATTTTTGAGTATTAAGAAAACTTTTGAACTGATTGATATTTGTTTTTAAAAAATTAGCACTTTTATTAAGATCATAAGCAATTAAAATAATTTCTGATTGAGTTTTAGTTCTAACTTCTTCAGTATAACTTTTGGCAACCTCATAAGAATTATTAACAGCTGTTGTAATTTTTTTATCTAAATATTTATCGAGAGCAAACGACAATAAGAATAAAGAAAATAATGAAATCAAAATTGATGGAATTAAAGTAAATAAAGCAAAAAAAGTTATATACTTTCTATTGGATTTTGCGCCACTTATATCTATATCAATTTTAAGAGAATTTCTGACTTCTTTAAAAATCATAAAAAAAAGAAGGAGCAATAAACCAATATTACCAATTAATAGAATCTGAAGATTTTGATCATTTAATTCAATAAAACCTTTATCTATGAAGGTAAAAAAAGTGACAAATCCCAACAACAACGTAATTAAAAATATTGTAGCTATAAAAATATTTTTTTTGATAAAATCGATCATTATGAGATAAGTAAACTAAAATATATTTTTATCATGAATGTTTGTTTTATAATACTCGCTGCTGGAGAAAGTAAAAGATTTAATTCAGAAATACCAAAGCCTTATCACTTATATAAAGGAAAACCTTTATTACTCCATTCTATTGATAAGGCTAAAAAATATAATAAATTTAGCAAGATTGTAATAGTAATTAATAGAAAACATAAAAAATATATAAAAAAACTTAAAATAAAAGATATTAAAATAATAGAGGGTGGAAAAACACGAGCTGAGTCGGCATATAAAGGTTTAAAATATTTAAAAAAGTTTAAAATTAAAAAAGTAATGATACATGATGCTGCTAGACCTAATTTTTCAATTAAACTATTAGAAAAATTAAATAATGAGAGTAAATCAAATGATTGTGTAATACCAGGGCTTCAGGTTACAGACTCGGTAAAACAAAAAACTTTTAGAAAAATTGAAAATCTTAAAAGAGAAAATATTTATTTAATACAAACTCCACAAATATTTGATTATAAAAGAATATATAATTTACAATCAGATTTAAGTAAAAAGATCACAGATGATGCAAGTTTATTTTTATCAAAAGGAAAAAAAATAAAAATTATTAAAGGAGAGACTTCTAATAATAAAATAACAGTCAAATCAGATATCAAAATTACAAATTATATCAAATATGGATTAGGATTTGATGTACACAGGTTAGTTCCTAATAGGATCTTATATTTAGGTGGTATTAAAATACCTTCGCCATTAGGTACGCTAGGACATTCTGATGGAGATCCTGTTTTACACGCTTTAATTGACTCGATATTGGGAGCTTGTTCTATGGGAGATATAGGTGAAAAATTTTCTGATAAAAATAAAAAATATAAAAATATTAGATCAACAATTTTATTAAAAAAAATTTTAAATCAGATTAAATTAAAAAATTATTCAATTAATAATATTGATATAAATATCATTACACAAAAACCAAAAATTTCTAAATATAAAAATAAAATGATACATTCAATTTCTAAAATTTGTAAAATATCACAAAAACAAATAAACATTAAAGGTAAAACAACAGAAAAACTAGGTTTAATTGGAAAAGAAAAAGCTATAGCTTGTGAGATTATAACCTCAATAATTAAATATGATTTCTAAATTAAATTTTTTATTTGTAACTTTATTCGGTATAGGAAAATTAAAAAAAATTCCTGGTAGTTATGCATCTTTAGTAACAACTTTTTTTTTATTTTTTTTATTTCATGTACTGAAATTTTCTCCTAATATTGTTTTAATTGGAATAATAATTATATTTCTAATATCACTTTATACAGTAAATGTATTTATAAAAGATTTAGATAACAAAGACCCAAAAGAAGTAGTAATCGATGAATTTATTGGACAATCAATTCCCATATGTCTTTATGAAATTGCTCATGAGGGAACTAGAGAAATTAATCAAATATTAACATTCTACTTTATAATGTTCATTCTGTTTAGAATTTTTGACATTACTAAACCCTATCCAGTTAGTTATTATGATAAAAACTTCAAAAATAGTTTTGGTGTTATAATGGATGACGTCTGTGCTGGTTTATATGTTGTGGCTGTTCTTGTTTTATATATGGTTTTATTTAAATGAAAAAACTTTCCCTAAAAGTCGTTCAATTATTAAGTAAAAAAAGACTAAAGATTTCCTTAGCAGAATCATGCACGGGAGGTTTACTAGCTAGTTCTTTAACGTCAATAAGTGGATCGTCTAAAATTTTTACTCTAGGATTAATTACTTATTCAAATCAAGCAAAAATAAATATTCTCAAAGTTCCAAAAAAAACTATAAAAAAATATGGAGCTGTAAGCTATGAAACATGTCTATCTATGGTTAAAAATTTAAACAAAATTAGTAAAACTAATATTTCTGTATCTATTACAGGTATAGCTGGACCTAGCGGAGGTACTAAAAAAAAACCAGTTGGTTTAGTTTATGTAGGTATAAAAAAAGGCAATAAAACCATAGTTAATAAGTATTTATTTAAATTTAAAAAAAGATCATTAATTCAAAATGAATCTGTAAAAAAAGCTCTCAGTTTAATTTTATTTTTTATTAAATAGTTCTTCAGCTCTTTTTTGAAAAGCATCAGCTATTTTATCTAATCCATATTGAAAAGATTTAGTCATAATCACATTTAAAAAATGATTTTTAAGTTCAAAATCTACATCGAATGAAACTTCTGTGAAATTGTCTATTTCTTTAAAATACCATTTATTTTCTAAATGTTTTAAAGGACCTTCAAGATTGGTTACATAAATTAAGTTTTCTTTTTTATTGAATTTAACATCACTTTTATAAGTATCTTGAAAAGGCCCTTTTCCAATAGTCAAATCGGCAATTATAAATACAAATTCATCTTTATCTTCTTTTTCATAAATTTTTGCATCAAGACAAAATGGAACAAATTTAGGGTATTTTTCAATATCTAAAACTAGATTTATTAGGTCTTTTTTTTTACATTCAATTAATCTCTTAACTGAAGCTTTTGGCATTAATTTTTATTTATTCTTTTTTGTTGAAGTTTAGCAAAATCCTCGTCTGCATGATAAGAAGATCTAGTAAGTGGAGATGAGGATACCAATAAAAAACCTTTTGATTTAGCAATCTTTCCTAAATTATCAAATTCTTCAGGTGAATAATATCTATCCAAAGGAAAATGTTTTGCTGATGGCTGAAGATATTGCCCAATAGTTAGAAAATCTACTTCAGCAGATTTTAAATCATCCATAACTTGTAAAATTTCATCTTTTTTTTCTCCAAGTCCAACCATAATTCCTGATTTTGTAAAAATATTTTTATTTATTTTTTTTGCATTTTTTAAAAGTTCCAATGACGAGAAATATCTAGAGCCAGGTCGTACTTTTAAATAAAGACTTGGAACTGTTTCAATATTATGATTAAAAACATCTGGATTTGCCTCTAACACTTTTTTATAAGCATCACCTTTTCTTAAAAAATCTGGTGTCAATACTTCTATTGTTGTGTGAGGATTTATTTTTCTAGTTTGAATTATTACTTCATTAAAATGTTTAGATCCTCCATCTTTCAAATCATCTCTATCAACTGAAGTTATCACCACATGTCTTAAATTTAATTTTTTTACAGCATTTGCTATTTTGTAAGACTCAAATGGATCTAAGTTTCCTGGCTTACCCGTTTTTACATCACAAAATGCACACGCCCTTGTACAAGTATCTCCCATAATCATAAATGTAGCATGTCTTTTACTCCAACATTCAGTAATATTTGGACAATTAGCTTCCTGGCAAACAGTTACTAAATTGTTTGTATTAACAATTGTTTTTGTTAAAAAAAATTCTTTACTGTTTATTAACTTAGATCTAATCCAGTTCGGCTTTTTTTTAATTGGGTTAGATGGTTTATTGATCTTTTCAGGATGTCTAATTTTCATTATTATTT
>CACDHZ010000026.1 GCA_902552705.1 uncultured Pelagibacteraceae bacterium | reverse complement strand
GATGAGGTTATTACTGGTTGGGGAAGAATGGGATCTCCATTTGGATCTCAAGAATTTGGTGTGACACCAGATATAATGACTATGGCTAAGGCGACTACTAACGGAATAAGTCCAATGGGAGTAGTAGCATGTAAAGAAGAAATTTATGATGCATTAATGAATAATGCACCGAAAGGAACGATCGAACTATTTCATGGTTATACTTATTCAGGAATACCAATATCTGTTGCAGCAGGATTAGCTGTTCAAGATATAATTGAAAAAGATGATATTTTTAATAGAGCTAAAGAACTAGCACCTTATTTTCAAAAAGGATTATTTTCACTAAAAGATATTGATGTAGTAGAAAATATTAGAGGTTATGGAATGATGGGTGGTATTGATATAAAAATGGATAAGAAGCCAGGTGCTGCTGGTTTTACTTGTTTTAAACATTGCTATGAAGCTGGAGTAAACTTTAAAGCTACAGGTGATTGTTTAATAATTGCACCAATGTTTATTTGTGAGAAAAAACACATCGATGAAATTATTGAAAAACTTAGAACTGGAATTACCAACTACGCAAAAAGTAAAAAGAATTAAATTTCAATAATGAAAATAGGCGTACCTAAGGAAATTAAACCTCAAGAAAATCGAATAGGCTTAACACCAGATAGTGTAAAAACACTTGTCTCGGAGGGACATGAAGTTTTAGTTGAAAAAAATGGTGGGTTTGAAGCTGGTTTTGATAACGACCAATACACAAAAGCTGGTGCAAAAATTGCAAATTATGCAACTGATATTTTTAATGATGCAGAAATAATTGTTAAAGTAAAAGAACCTCAAAAAGTTGAGGTTGATATGATAAGAGAAAATCAAATAGTTTACACCTATTTACATTTAGCTGCCGCAAAAGAACTTACAGAAGGACTAATTAAATCAAAAAGTATTAACATTGCCTATGAAACTGTTACCGATGATAATGGCAGACTTCCATTGCTAGCACCTATGAGTGCTGTGGCTGGCCGTATGTCTGTACAGGCAGGAGCACACTGTTTAGAAAAAAATCAAAAAGGTAGAGGTGTATTATTAGGAGGAGCACCGGGAGGTGAACCAGCAAATGTATTAATTCTTGGTGGTGGAGTAGTAGGGGAGAACGCAGCAATAATAGCTACCGGCATGAGAGCCAAAGTTCATATAGTAGATAAATCTGAAGCAAGATTAAAACAATTAGTTGAGATGTTTGGTGACAAAATAATTCCAGCACAAAGTGATAAAATAGATTTAAATAAATTAGTTGCCGAAACAGATTTGTTAGTAGGTGGAGTTTTAATACCAGGTGCAGAGGCACCAAAATTAATAACGAAAGATATGTTAAAATTAATGAAAAGAGGATCAGTAATAGTTGATGTTGCAATTGATCAAGGTGGTTGTGTTGAAACTAGTAAACCAACAACTCATGGAGATCCAACATATATAGTTGATGATGTTGTTCATTATTGTGTAGCAAATATGCCTGGTGGTGTCCCAAGAACCTCTACGTTTGCATTAAATCAAGCAACACTTCCTTATTTAGTAAAACTTGCAAACAAAGGTTATCAAAAAGCTTTAAAAGAGGATAAAAATTTTTTAGCAGGACTTAATGTTTGTAAAGGACAAGTAACATATAAAGCTGTTGCAGATGTGTTTGGTCATGAGTATGTTGACCCGACAACAATACTTTAGTTGTAATAATTTAAATACCAATTTAAAAATTTTTTAATACCCTCTTGATATTTGGTTTTGGGGTTATAGCCGGTAATTCTTCTAAGCAAACTTGTGTCTGATAAAGTTGATTGGACATCTCCTTTTTGCATTGGCATAAATTTTTTTTTTGCTTTTTTTCCTAATATTTTTTCTAAAGTATAAATAAAGTCTAAAAGATTGATTCTTTTTGTGTTTCCTATATTTAGAATTCTTATTGGCGCTACATGAGATAAACTGTCATTCTTAAACCTTTTATTTTTTTTAATTTTAGGAATTTTACTTGATAATTTATAAACTCCATCTGTGATATCATCAATGTATGTGTAGTCCCTATACATTTTACCTTTATTAAAAATTTCAATTTTTTTTCCTCTTAAAATATTTTTTGTAAATTTAAAGTAAGCCATATCAGGCCGTCCCCATGGTCCATAGACTGTAAAAAATCTTAATATTGTAATTGGTAAATTCCATAAATTTGAATAGGAATGTGCTAAACTTTCAGAAGATTTTTTTGTAGCTGCATAAAAACTTATTTGATGGTCCGTCCTGTCAATTTCTCGAAAAGGAAATCTCTTATTTGCTCCATAAATTGATGAGCTAGAGGCCATTATTAAGTGTTTTATCTTCATTTTTTTGGCAATCTCTAATATGTGATAGCTACCTATAATATTTGACTCAAGATAAACTTTTGGGTTTTCAATACTATATCTAACACCTGCTTGTGCAGCCAGATGAATGATAATTGAAGGCTTAAATTTTGAAACTGTTTTACTTAAAATTTTATAGTTGGTAATATTTCCTTTTGTAAAAGAAAAGTTTTTGTATTTGTTTAAGATTTTAAGTCTGGATCTTTTTAAATTAACATCATAATAGTTATTCATAGAGTCTAATCCATGAACTTTTAGACCTTTATCTAGATATTTTTTTGCAACATGAAATCCAATAAAACCTGAAGAACCAGTAATAAATATTTTTGTTTTCATTTTTTTGTATTCTTTAATATAACACTAAAGTGAATAAAGAAATTCCTAAATCAACAAAAGTAGTAGTGATCGGAGGAGGAGTAGTGGGGTGCTCTGTAGCTTATCATTTAGCTAAATTTGGCTGGAAAGATACAGTTCTATTTGAAAGAGATCAATTAACTTCAGGAACAACATGGCATGCAGCAGGTCTTGTTAGTCAATTGGGACCATCTGCAGCAATAACTAAAATCAGAAAATATACATTAGATTTATACAAGGAACTTGAAAAAAAAGTTGATCATTCTGCAGGATTGAGATTGAACGGTGCTCTTTCAATAGCGCAAAATAAAGAAAGGTGGCAGGAACTTCAAAGGCAAGCGACTACCGCCCAATTATACAATGTTGATGTTCAGATCTTAGATAAAAATCAAATCAAAAAAGATTATGAAATTATTAATACTGAAGAGGTAATTGGTGGAATTTTAATGCCTGGTGATGGTGCTGCTGACCCATCAGGCGTAACACATATGCTTGCAAAAGCAGCAAGACTTGAAGGTGCAAAAATATTTGAACAATCTCCTGTCTCTGAAATTTTAACTAAAAACGGAAAGATCTCAGGTGTAATAGTAAACGGACAAAAAATTGAATGTGAATATATTGTTTTAGCTTCAGGAATGTGGTCAAGACAAATTGGAGAAAAAATTGGTGTCAGTATCCCACTTTATCCAGCAGAACATTTTTATATCATTACTGAACCAATCAAAAATCTTTCTAAAACTTTACCAGTCATAAGGGATTTTGATAATAGAACTTACATCAAAGAAGATGCTGGTAAAATATTAGTAGGAATTTTTGAAGGCAATTCTATTCCAGCATGGAACAAAACTAATGTAGTCCCTGAGGATTTTTCTTTTGGTGAATTTCAAGAAAACTTTGAACACTTTGAACCTTATTTAAATTCAGCTGTTAAAAGATTTCCAGTTTTAGAAACTGCTGGAATTAGAAAATTTTTTGCTGGCCCTGAATCTTTTACACCTGATACCAATACTTTGTTAGGAGAGGTTCCAGAAGTTAAAAATTTTTTTGTATGCTGTGGGTTAAATAGTATTGGTATTGGTAGCGGTGGTGGAGTTGGTAAGGTTACCGCTGAATGGTTGATGAATGGTCATATTAATGAAGATATTTTTAATTATGATATTAAGAGATTTCAAAAGTTTCATTCAGATTTAGGATTTATTAAAAAAAGAATAACTGAAAGCTTAGGTGATTTGTACGGAATGCATTGGCCATTTAAACAACATAAGACCTCAAGAGATATAAAGAAAACACCATATCATGATGAATTAAAAAAATCTGGAGCTTGTTTTGGAGTATCGGCTGGATATGAAAGGCCTATGTGGTTTGCTAAAGATGGAAATAAAGCAGAGTATAAATATAGTTATAATTATCAAAATTGGTATCCATCAGCAGAATTTGAAACTAAAAACACAATAAAAAATATTGGTTTGTTTGATCTAACACCTTTTTCAAAATTTGAATTGAATGGAGAAAATGCACATGAAGAATTACAAAAAATTTGCACAGCCAATATAAAGAATGAAATTGGTAAATGCACATATACACAGATGTTAAATACAGATGGAGGAATTGAAACAGATTTAACAGTTATTTGTTTAGAAAAAAACTATTTTAGAATTATTAGTTCAGCCGCAACAAGAGAAAGAGATAAATTTCATATTAATAAACATTTACCAAAAAATTTAACATTAAAAGATGTAACAGATGATTATTGTGTTCTTGGTATATTTGGTCCAAAAAGTAGATTTTTAATGCAAGATTTATCTAAAGATGATTTTTCTAATGAAAATTTTAGATTTGCTACCTCAAAATATATTTCTATTAACAATATTAAAATATGGACTCAAAGATTATCTTATGTTGGTGAATTAGGTTATGAACTTTACATTGATATTAAAAATGCAAAGAATATTTATAATTTAATAATCGAAAAAGGAGCCAAGTATAAAATTTCTAATTGTGGAATGCATGCTATGGACATCATGAGAATGGAAAGTGGTTTTTTACATTGGGGTCATGATATTTCACCTGAAGAGAATCAGTATGAAGCAAGTTTGAATTTTGCAATAAGTTATAAGAAAAATGTAGATTTTATAGGTAAAGAAGCATTATTAAAAATTAAAGTGCAAAAAAACTTCAAACAATTTGTTATGCTTTCGTTAAAAAACTCTAAACCAGGTGAACCATTATTATTACATGACGAACCTATTTATCTAGAAGATAAAATTATTGGTAGAACAACTTCAGGAAATTATTCATTTAATTATAAAAAAAATATATCTTTTGGATATATAAAATCTGAATCTTCAATAAGTGAATTAGCTAAGCAAAATTTATTTATAGAAATCGAAAAAAAAAAATATCCAGTAATCTTAGAAACCAGACCATTAAAAAATAAAGATTTTCAATCTTTATAGTGATTTATACTCATATAATTATTGTCTAATGCTTTAATATTAATTATTGATAAATTCAATGATAGATGATTAATTTAGCCTATGCCAAAAAAGCTTATAGCAACAGAAATTGAAAATTTAAAAATTTCAGATACTAAATATAAGAGAAATCTTTCAGGTGAAAAAAAAGTAGATATCAACATATTACTTAACAGAGTGAAAACTGAAAATGTTAAGGAAAAAAAAAAGAATGTTGTATTTATCATTTCTGTACTTTTGTGCATATGCATATCAGGTTATTTAATTTTTAACTGACGAACTACATATCTAGGGTAAAAGTAGATGCTTAAAAATTGGGATAACAATACTTGGATATCTTCTAAATCATATATAGAGACATTTAATAAATTTATGTTCAAGCAAATAAGTTTAAATGAAAATTCCAAAATTTTAGAAATAGGGTGTGCAAGAGGAAAAATATTAGGTGACTTAAAATCAAAATTAAAATTAAAATTTAAACCTATTGGTTTAGATCCTGTAAATCATAAAGACAAAGATAAAAGAATATCTTTCCAGAATACAGATGCTTTGTCATTTTTTAAAAAAAATAAACAAACGTTTGATTTAATTTTAATTAAACAAACTATTCATTTTCTAAAAATGAATGACATTAAGAAATTATTGTTATTATGTGATAAAAGTTTAAATAAAAATGGTGTTATTTTTATATCAAATTTAGATACTTATAAAAATGAATTACCAACATTTTCATTAATGGATAAAAAATTAAAAAGTTCATTTAAAAGACACCAAGAAATTTTCTTTTTGATAAGTCAAACTTTTCTTACAGTAAATATAAGAAAATTCGAATTCAATGTAGAAATTCCAAAAAAGAAATATTTAGATATGATCAAACAAAGATATATCTCTATGTTACTTAATTTCAGTAATAAACAAATCTTAGATGGAATGAAAGAAATTGACAATAAATATAGTGAAGTTTTAAAATTTAAAGATAAATTAATTTGTTTTATTTTAAAAAAATAAAGTTATAAATGTAAAAGGGGTGTCTTAACAGACTGAGATTAAACCCTAAGAACCTGTCCGGTAATTCAGAAAGGGAAAAAATGGATAAGATTAATTTTATAACTCAATCAACAGCATTATTATTAATAATAATTGTGAGTATGATCTTTGTTGTAGTTGGTTTAGTTTATTCAAAAAAACATCAAGGTATTAATAATTATTTAACAGCTAACAGAAATATTGATTTTTATTCATTAAGCACCAGCTTAGTAGCCTCTGCACTTGGAGCATGGATTTTATTTGGCCCAGCTTCTGCAGCATCTTGGGGTGGAATAGGAGCGGTTATCGGTTATGCTCTTGGAACTGCCTTTCCAATGATTTTTTTAATTTTTCTTGGAAAAAAAATTAGAAATGAATTTCCAAAAGGATCTACTTTAATTGAATTTTTAAGAAAAAAATTTGGTAAGAGTTTATTTAAGTTGATCTTGTTAATGACAGTTTTTTATATGTTTGTTTTTTTATGTGCAGAAGTAACTGCAGTTGCAATGTTAATGAATTATATCTCCGGTACTGAATTATGGATTACAGCTTTAATAATTCTATCCACAACTTTAATTTATACTCTTTATGGTGGATTAAGAGCATCCATATTCACAGATAATATTCAAATGATTATAATTTTAATTTTATTTTTAATATCAATTTTTTATCTAATTTCTTTTTCAGAAGATCAATTTTCTTTCTCTTTTATAAAAGAAAAAAGACCTCATTTATTAAGTTTTAATTATATTCCTAATTACACGGCTGGTTTAACTTTTTTTATTGCCGTTGCAGCAACAAATCTTTTTCATCAAGGAAATTGGCAAAGAGTTTATGCTGCTAAAAATAATATTGTGTTGAAAAAAAGTTTAGTTGTTGCATTTATTGTTATTGTGCCAATTGTATTGTTTATGGGATTTTCTGGACTAGTTGCCGTATCTGTTAATCAAAATGTAATACCTGATTTAGGTTTTTTCTCACTACTCTTGAAAGAGCAAACTGAATTTTTATCATTAGTAATTGTTATTCTTGGACTTTCATTAACTATAAGCACACTTGATACTTTAGTTAATGCGATTTCAAGTTTGATTATTGTTGACGGTAAAGCAACCTTTAATTTAAATAAAAAAATTAATTATTTAAAGCTATCAAAATATTTCATGGTAGGACTTTCTATTGTTGCTTTTATTATAGCCTCTAAAGGCTTTAGTGTTTTATATTTATTTTTATTGGCAGATTTATTTTGCTGTGCATTTGTACTTACTGTTTTTTATAGTTTTTATAATAAAAAATTTGATGAAAAAACTGCATATACTTCAATAATTATAGGATTAGTTGTTGGTTTCCTTCTATTTCCAACTCCTGATTTTTCGAAAAGTTTGTTAATAGGAATTATGGTGCCAGTGGAATTATTTCCAACTATTATATCTCAATCTTTACTATTTATGTCCTTTTTAACCGCAACATTTATACCTATTTTAATTTGGAGACTAAAATAATTAAAAAACTTTTACTTATCCAACTTGTTCAATTATAAATATTAGCATAAATATTTATGAAAAAAATACTTGTAACTTGCTTATTATTTCTTTTATTTGGAACAAATCTATCTTATTCAGTTACTAGAGTTGACGGCCCAAGTGATCCAGAAGTAGCAAAGAAAAAATTTTTTGAAAATAGAAAATTAGATATCATAGAGGGACTGTGGTATCAGCAGAAAGAAGGTGCAATTTATGCAATTGTTAAAACTTCATCGAATACATACAATATTTGGACAGTTGATCATAAACTTCAAAAGTATGTAGGTACCTTAGGTTTAGAGAATGGACTTAGAAAAACCTCTGTATCAGGTAAATATACTTATAAGACCACAGTGTACAATAATGCTGATCCGTCGGAAGAAGCCACTGGTTACGGAGAATTTAATTTGGTGAATATTAATAAAATAAATAAAGTAATTGAGACTGGATGTTGGTCCACAAATCGATGTTGGGCACCTATTTATGGTGAAAAAGTTAGAATATGGCCAGAAGATATTTATGCTTACAACGATAACATTAAAACTATTAGTAACAATTCAAGTGATGATTCGGATATTAGTAAAAAATTTTATCAATTAAATTGGTTTAATTTAGATAATCCAAAAAATCATTGGGCTGAAATTCCAGGATCAAATTCTGAAGTGAACATTTTAGAAACTGAGATTTATCTAAAGGGGCAAAAACAAATAGATGCCTTTAGTCAATTATTATTTAAAGAACCTGCTAACGAAAATGACATGGTGATTATCGATGATAGCTCTTATGATTATACAATTTATATAAATTATATTAATGACGGCTATGTATCCAAAGATGATTGGAGTTCTAATCCAAAAGAATTATTAGCTGAAATGAAAAAAACATCGAAAAGCGATGTAAAGGATGTTAAATGGGTGTTTGAACCTAAACTT
>CACDHZ010000025.1 GCA_902552705.1 uncultured Pelagibacteraceae bacterium | reverse complement strand
TTTATTTAGAGACACAGATCAGTCTTTGGGTTCGACATTAAATTTTATAAGAACCAAAGAAGAGTATTTTAATATTGATAGAAAAGTTGAAGTACATTTCTTAAAAAAATCAAATAATTACTTTATTACAAACGATCTAGAAAAAAATAAATTTTTTGATCTAAGTGATCATAGTAATATAATAGTTAATCAATCTATGTATATTAATTATTGCAATCACTCAAAAGTTATAGTTTGCAATCAATTTAATCCATTTAATAAAGATCTAACTTTTTTAAAGGGATTTAAAGATACCAAATTTACACAATATGTATCAGCCTATAGAAATAATGGAGCAATTTTTAGTTATTATATATGGAGAATTTTTTCACAATTTAGATTAGTAGATACTTTGTTAGATCCGGACGGAGAAAAAGCCTCTATAAAATATATATTTAATCAGATTTTTGAAAATGTAAGAGATAACAAAAACTCTAGTTTATTTTTTTCTCATATTATGGTTCCTCATATACCTTTTGCGTTTAATTCTAAATGTGAATACGATGGTGATAGGTCTATTAATTATAACAGAATTTCATTGGATAAAAAAAGAATTCAACACAATCTAGAAAAGCTATGTTTAACAAAATATTTAGGTGAATTCTTTGATAAACTAAAAAAAATTAATGAATTTGAAAATTTGGAAATAATTATTTTTTCCGATCACGACTCAAGAATAGTAGATGATGATGATATTAAAAATAGTGTAATGTTTTTACATAAAAAGAAAAATTCTAAAATTTCAACAATAATTTCTGATAATTTATCAATTAATAATATAATATATAATTTAAATTTGGATTGATTTATAATTTTCTTGAATACTTAACTAAAAAAATATTAATTTGGTTGCGGGGGACGGATTTGAACCGCCGACCTTCAGGTTATGAGCCTGACGAGCTACCAGACTGCTCCACCCCGCGGTATTATTAAATTCTATTTTTTAACTTATTTAGTTTCTTAACTCTTTTAATATTTTCTTGAAGTATTCTTTTTTTCTTTTCAGATGGTTTTTCATAGACACTTTTTAGTTTGACTACTTTAAAGAATCCATCTCTTTGTAGTTTTCTTTTAAGAACCCTAAGAGCTTGTTCAATATTATTATCTTTAACTTCTATTTTCGTAAGTACCTCCAAAAAAATAGTTAATTATCATTTTAAAATTTTGATGTCTATTATATTTATTCATTATTTGATGATTCACTCGCTTTTTTAGCTTTCTCTTTTTCTTTTTTTTCTCTCTTTATTCTTCTTTCCGCTTTTTCAATAGCTTTAACCAAATCATTTTGAGTAAAAAGCCCCAAAGCAACAGGATCTTTTGGGTTTAAATTATTAAAATTCCAATAGCTTTTATTTTTAATTGAAGTGACCGATGTCTTTGTTACACCAACTAACTTAGCTATTTGTGAGTCTTTTAACAAATTGTGGTGTTTTATTAACCATAAAACAGAGTCTGGTTTATCTTGTCTTTTAGATAATGGTATGTATTTTTTAATTTTTTTATCTTCAGCTGATATTTCAATATCATTGCTTTTAATGTTCATTTCTCTGTTTTCATCTTTTGATGCTAATTCAATTTCTTCTCTTGTAAGTTGACCAGATATTATTGGATTGTAAGCTTTAATTCCTTTTGCAACTTCACCGTCCGCAATACCTTGTACTTCTACCTCGTGTAAATTGCAAAATTTTGCAATTTGTTTAAATGTGAGAGTTGTGTTTTCTACTAGCCATACGGCTGTTGCCATAGGCATTAAGGGTACGTTTGACATTAATCTTTTTTCTTTGATCTAAAGTTTTGAAATTTTTTATTGAATTTACTTACACGACCTTTATCCATAAGTTTTTGCTTTCCACCTGTCCAAGCAGCATGAGACTTTGGGTCAATTTCTAGTTTTAGAATTTCACCCTCTTTACCCCAAGTTGATCTTGTTTCAAATTGAGTTCCATCAGTCATTTCTACTTTTATTTTATGGTAGTTTGGATGTATGTCCTTTTTCATAACGAGACTTATAGCAAAAGAATTCTATAAAACAATTAAAAGTTATTTAATTTTTTTAAGCATTTCTTCATAAATCGCATTGCTAGAGGCTTGTATTTTGATCTTTTTATTTTGAGTGAGGTCTATTTCATTAATTATACCTCCTGCTTCTTTTAAAATTATTATGCCTGCGGCTATATCCCACAAATTTAAATCATTTTGAAAATAACCATCAAATCTACCTGCTGCAACATATGCTATATCAAGTGCTGCACTACCAGTTTTTCTTAATGGAAGTTCAATCTTATTTTTTAATACACCACCAGTAGCAAACAAACAGCTATTAAGTTTTTTTCTTTTGGATACTTTTATTCTTTTATTATTTAAAAAAACTCCATTTTCTTTTTCAGCATAAAACATTTCATCTTTTATTGGGTCATAGATTACCCCTGAAACTATTTCATTATAGGATTTTAAGGCAATAGATATTGCGAAATGAGGAATACCATGTAAGAAATTTGTGGTACCATCAATAGGGTCAATAATCCAAGTGTTATTTTTATCTTTATTTATTTCAGATCCATCTTCTTCACTAATAATAGAATAATAAGGTCTTGCTTTTTTTAATTCCTCAATAATTATTTTTTCTGCTTTTGTATCTGCATTTGATACAAAATCAGTTGGTCCTTTGATTGAGACTTGTAATTTTTCTATTTCTCCAAAATCTCTAATTAATGTTTTGGATGCTTTTTCAGCCGCTTTTATCATTATATTTAGATTTGCTGAAATTGATTGCATAAAATTTTAAATTTTTTTTATATATTCCATTGTTCTAGTATCTAATATGATTTTATCTCCACTATCAATAAAAGGAGGTACTTGAATATTAATTCCATTGTCTAAGGTTGCAGGTTTATATGAAGAAGAAACAGTTTGACCTTTAAGAGCCACATCTGTTGTCTTAATTGTACAAGTAATTTGATTAGGAAGTTCTACGGCTAATGGTTTTTCATTATAAAAACTTATATTTACCTCTAAATTTTCCGTAAGCATTTTTCCTTTTTCACCTATTGTTTCTTTTTTAATATTAATTTGCTCATATGACTTGGGATCCATAAAGTAATAATCAGAGTCATCTTGATAGAGATAGTTGAATTTCATTTCATCTACTGAAGCTTTTTCTACAGACTCACTAGATCTAAATCTTTCATTCAATTTCGTATTTTTATTAACACTTTTCATTTCAACTTGTGCAAAAGCACCGCCTTTGCCAGGTTTAACATGTTGTGTTTTAAGAACTTGCCAAAGATCATCTTTATATTCAATCAACATTCCAACTCTTATTTCACTTGCGTATATTTTCATTTTAATTTCTTAATAGCTTCTAGTGGTTTATATTGTTTATTATTCCAAACGTAGCTTGAAATAGCTAAAAAGTTTGCTTTATTCAATAAAAGTTTTTTATAATTATTTATTTTTATTCCTCCAATAGCTACTATTGGTTTATTTGTTATTTTTTTAGCTAATTTTAATATTTTAATATTAGCTTTATATTTAACTTTTTTAGTTTTAGTTGGATAAAATGCACCAAATGCCAAATAATCAACACCACTATCTATTGCTTTTTTTGCTAATTTAATTGAATTATGACAGGTACTGCCAATAATCTTATTTTTTAGTATTTTTCTAGCTTTTAGAATGCTCATATCTTTTTGACCTAAGTGACAACCGTCAGCGTTCAATTTTTTTGCAAGATAAGGATCATCATTAATTAAGAATTTCACCTTATTTTTTTTACAAATTTTTTTTACCCTTTTTCCAATACTTATTCTTTTTTTAGTAGTTTCTTTTTTCAATCTTAATTGAAAAAAACTTACTTTCTTTGTTTTTAAAACTAAATTTAGGTTGATAAAGAAATCTTTATTTTTAATTTGATTTGGAGAAATTAAGTATACAAACTTTCTGTTTTCTCTATTTTTGCTCAAGTTCTGCAGACCATTTTCCTTGAGCTGCAAAAGTATTCATATTAGCCCTGTGGTTAAAGATTTTTTGCGTACCTTTTATATCATTAATATTTTTTGACCAAAACTTTAGTGCACTTTGTTGTAATGCTCTTCCATATGAAAAGCTCATAATAAAATTAGTATCATTGTATTTATTTATTAAATTAAGATTTTCAGTTGCTTGGATTTCAGTTTGTCCACCAGATAAAAAAGCTATTCCAGGTACACTTTTTGGAACACTTTCTTTAAGGCATTTTAAGGTTAATTTAGCCACTTCTTCATTTGATATTTTTTTATCGGAATTAGCTCCAGCCAAAATCATGTTTGGTTTTAAAATTATCCCACTTAAATCAACATTATGAGCTACCAAATCTTCAAAGCATCTTTTTAAAACCTCAGAAGTTTTATTGAAACAGTCATCTGCGGTATGATTTCCATCCATTAATAATTCCGGCTCTACTATTGGAACCATTTGACATTCTTGAACTAGAGCAGAATATCTTGCTAAAGCATGGGCATTAGCGCTAATAGATAATTTAGAGGGATATTTATTTGATATATTAAACACACCTCTCCATTTTGTGAATCTTGCACCAAGTTTATAATATTCTTTTAATCTTTCTCTTAAACCATCTAAGCCTTCTGTAATTTTTTCCTCATTAGAACTGGCAAAAATCTTAGCTCCTGTATCTACTTTGATACCAGGTAATGCCCCTGATGAGGAAATTATTTCAGATATAGTTTTACCAGAAGTTGAATTTTGTTTAATTGTTTCATCGTATAAAATTACTCCTCCTATACAGTCTTTCATACTTTCAGAGGAAAAAAGTATTTCTCTAAACAAAAGTCTATTTTCAGGTGTCGATGGAACATTAACACTTTCAAGTCTTTTAGTCATTGTCCCAGTACTTTCATCTGCAGCAAGAATACCTTTGCCATTAGATAAAATTTTTAATGCAATTTTTTTTAATTCTGACATATCAATTTAAGGCCTTTATACCAGGAAGCTCTTTTCCTTCAAGGTATTCTAAAAAGGCACCACCAGCAGTTGAAACAAAATTAAAATTGTTAACTATGTTTAAGCTATTTAAAAAAGCAACTGTATCTCCTCCACCTGCAACTGAAAAAATTGTATTAGCTTTATTTTTTTCATTAATCTTTTTAAAAATTTCAAAACTACCTTTCGCAAAATTTTGATTTTCAAAATAACCTGCTGGACCGTTCCATAAAATAGTATTACTTTTTTCAATAATATTAATTATCTTGTTTATTGATTTAATTCCAATATCTAAAATTATTTCATCATCAGAAATATTTTTTAAATCTTTGATTATGCCTGATCCACTAAAGTCTTTTGCTACATTGACATCTTCAGGATAAATTATTTTACAATTTTCTTTTTTCGATAGAAAAAATATTTCTTCAATTATTTCATCACAGTCTTTTTCTTGAATAGATTTTCCAATATTATAACCTTTGTATTTGAGTATATTATTAGCCATCCCACCTACAATAATGATATTATCAAATTTAGGAATTAAATTTTTAATAACTTTAATTTTTGTTGATATTTTTGAACCCCCAATGATACAAGTAACAGGTTTTTTAATCTCAGAGGTAATTTTAGCTAAAGCATTCAACTCAGAATTTAATTGAAGGCCTGCATATGATGGTAGAAATTTAGTGATTTTATCTATTGAAGCATGAGCTCTATGAGAACAAGAAAATGCATCATTTACAAATAAATCAGCAAGACTTGCAAGATGTTTAGAAAAGTCTAAATCATTTTTTTCTTCTTCTTCATAAAATCTAATATTTTCTAAAAAAATTATTTGATCATCTAAATTTTTAAATAAATCATCTTTTTTAAGTTTAAAGATATTTTTATCTATAAGTTTGATCTTTTTATTAATTTTTTTTTCTAAATTTTTGCAAATTGGTTTTAGAGATAATTCTTTTTTTATTTTTCCTTTTGGTCGACCTATGTGGGAAATAATTATAATTTTAGACTTTTTTTTTAGTAAAAATTCAATTACAGGCAATATTTTATCGATTCTTGTATGATCACAAATCATTCCGTTTTTCAATGGAACATTTAAATCTAATCTTAACAAAACTCTTTTTTGATTGAGATTTACTTGATCTTTAATATTGTTCATTAAGAAATTTTATGAAGATACTCTGCGATATCACACATTCTATTTGAAAAACCCCATTCATTATCATACCAAGCAGAAATTTTACCCATATTTTTTCCAATTACATTTGTTAAATTTGCATCAACAATCGATGAAGCCGGATTGTGATTAAAATCAATAGATACTAGTTTCTCCTCAGTTATTTTTAAAACATTTTTCGTTTGTTTGTTACTAAAATTTTTAAATGCAGAATTAATTTTTTCAATACTTAAATTTTTTGTTGTACAAAAAACTAATTCAACTAAAGATACGTTTGGAGTTGGTACTCTCATCGCAATGCCTTCTAATTTACCTTTTAGAGAAGGTATAATTTGACCTATAGCTTTCGACGCACCTGTAGAGGTTGGTACTATGGATTGACTGGCAGACCTAGCCCTTCTAGGGTCTTTGTGTGAATTATCTAAAATTCGTTGATCACTTGTAAATGCGTGTATTGTAGTCATAAAACCTTTTTCAATTTGAAAATTTTCATTCAAGACATGCACTACTGGTGCAAGACAGTTAGTGGTACAAGAGGCAGCAGAAATAATATTGTCTTCTTTTTTTAATTCACCTTCATTAACTCCAAATACAATAGTTTTGTCTGCATTTTTGCATGGAGCAGAAACTATGACTTTTTTTGCCCCATTTTTTAAATGAGGTAATAATTTATCCTTTGAATTAAACTTACCAGTACATTCAAATACATAATCAACATTAAATTTTTTCCAATTTATATTATGTAAATCTGTTTCTTGACCAAAAGAAATTTTTTTTTTGTTAATGATTAGATGTTTTTTATCATAATCTATTTTAGCATTAAATTTTCCATGAATAGAGTCGTATTTTAGAAGATTAGAACATGCTTCAGAATTAGTTCTATTATTAATATGTTTTATTTCTATATTTTTATTATTGTTTTCTATAATGGCTCGGACAATCATTCTACCAATTCTGCCCATTCCATTTATACCAACTTTTATTTTCATAATTTTTCTTTAATTTTCTTTATTATATTTTCTGAATTTAAATTAAAATGATTAAATATTTCTTTATATGGAGCACTTTTTCCATAATCGTCCACTCCAAAGTTAAGTCCATTTAAACCAGTGTATTTTTTCCAATAATTTGTTTCAGAAGCTTCAATAGATATAATTAAATCTGTTTCAGCTAAAATTCTTTTTTTATAATTTTCATTTTGTTTATCAAATAATTCTTGGCAAGGCATTGATATTACTTTGGAGTAAATACTTTCTGTGGCCAATTTATGACTTATATCACATGCTAAACTAGTTTCAGATCCAGTTGATAAAATCGTCAACTTAATATTATCAGCAGTCCTAAAAACCTCATAAGCACCAGATGATGACTCGTTTTTCGATGACTTTTTAGACCTTATTGGATTTATTCCTTGTCTTGTTAAAGCAATTACACTTGGAGAATTTTTATTTTCAATTGCTAATTGCCAGCATTCAAAAGTTTCAATTAAATCAGCTGGTCTAAAAACATTTAAGTTTGGAATTGATCTTAAACTTGTTAATTGTTCAATTGGTTGATGAGTGGGACCATCCTCTCCAAGGCCAATAGAGTCGTGAGTAAAAACATAAATTACTCTTTGCTTCATCATTGCAGCTAGCCTTATAGATGGTTTACAATAATCACTAAATATTAAAAAAGTACCACCATAGGGAATTAGATTACTATGAAGCGCAATACCATTCATTATTCCACACATTGCATGCTCTCTCACTCCATAGTGAATATAATTTCCAGAAAAATTGCCTGGTTTAATTATTTTGTGTTCTTTAGTTTTTGTATTATTTGATCCAGCCAAGTCTGCTGAACCACCAATTAGATTTGGCAATTTAGAGACAATTTCCAAAAACATTTCAGATGATTTTCTAGTTGCAAGTGGTTTAGAATTTTTTAGATAATCATTTTTTGTTTTTTCAATTGAATTATATAAGCTGTCTGTAAAATTAATTTCTGAAAAAATTTTTTTGTATTTTCTTTCGTGATTTTTTGCTTTTTGAGAAGCTTTTTCTCCAATTTTTCTCCATTCATCCAACAAATCACTTGGTATTTTAAAAGGCTCATGTTTCCATTTTAATTTTTTTCTTACTAGTTTTATTTCATCTTCTCCCAAAGGACTTCCATGTGATGATGCTTTGCCACTTTTGTTAGGCGATCCATAACCAATAGTTGTTTTACATGAGATAGCTATTGGCTTTTTCGATTTTTGAGCTTTTTTTAAAGCCTTGAAAATTTCTTTATAATTATGACCATTAATTTTTAAATAATCCCAACCATAACTTTTCATTCTTTTTTCATGATCATCTGAAACTGCTAGATTTGTTGGACCATCAATGGAAATAGAATTATTGTCAAAAAGTAAAACGAGATTCTTTAGTTTCAGATGCCCCGCAAGACTTAATGCTTCATGGCTAATTCCTTCCATTAAACACCCATCACCAGCAAGCACATATGTCTTATGATCAATTTTATTTTTACCAACTTTTTTTTTTAAAATTTCTTCAGCAATCGCAAACCCAACTGCATTTGATATACCTTGTCCTAATGGGCCCGTAGTAGTTTCGATACCAGTATTAGGATGATATTCAGGGTGACCTGCACAAATAGAGTCAAGTTGTCTAAAATTTTTAATATCGTTTAATGAAATACTTTTATAACCTGTTAAATATAATAGAGAGTAAAGCAACATAGATCCATGACCTGCAGATAACACAAATCTATCTCTATTAATCCAGTTTGGATTTTTTGGATTAAAATTTAAAAAGTCTTTAAAAAGGATTGTTGCTACATCGGCCATACCCATTGGCATTCCAGGATGTCCTGAGTTAGCCTTTTGGACAGCATCTATTGATAAAAATCTTAAAGTGTTTGATAAATCGTTAAGTAGTTTGTTCAAAAAATATCCTATCTAGACTTAGAAGACTCAATTTTATAATATAAATATATATATATGAAAACAGACAGTGAAAAAGAAAAAAAATTAAGTTTTGCACTTAATAAATTAAAAAATTTGAATTTACAAAATCCAAGACTAAAGAATAGTCTAGAAAATTTAAACTTACAAAAAAATCAATTAGAAATTGAAAAAAAAGAAATTGAAGAAAAGTATCAAAATTTAATGAATGAACATGAAGCTTTAAATCAAAAATTAGAAGATATTAGTCAAAAAAAAGAAGATGAACAAAAAAAAGAAACAGAATTTTCAGAAAAAATAGATGAATTAAATCAAGAAACAGATAATTTATTGGAAGAAATAGATAAATGGCAAATGTAAATATAAAATTTAATGGTAAAAATTTTCTCCTATCGTGTGATGATGGACAAGAAGAACATTTAGAG
>CACDHZ010000024.1 GCA_902552705.1 uncultured Pelagibacteraceae bacterium | reverse complement strand
TTTTAATAAAATTTTTAATTTTATTTTTAATACTTACTAACAATATAACTGCAGAGGAGAACATAATGATTTTAAAACTTAAAGATGGTAATGTTAAGATTGAACTTTTTGAAGATGTAGCCCCTAATCATGTTAAAAGAATTAAAGAACTTGCCAAAGAAGGAAAGTATGATGGAGTTGTTTTTCATAGAGTGATTGACGGGTTCATGGCACAAACAGGCGATGTAAAATTTGGAAATTCATCTAATGATGAATATGATTTAAGAAGAGCTGGTATGGGAGGTTCTGATCTTCCTGATCTTAAAGAAGAGTTTAATGACCTACCTCATGAGAGAGGAACATTATCTATGGCAAGATCACAAAATCCTAACAGTGCCAATAGCCAATTTTTTATATGTTTTAAAGAAGCGTCATTTTTAGATCGTCAATATACTGTGTTTGGTAAAGTAGTTGATGGCATGGAATTTGTAGATAAAATCAAAAGAGGTGACTCTAATAATAATGGAGCAGTTACCGATCCTGATAAAATCATAAGCTTTAGACCAGAATAAAAATTTTAAAATGACATTAAAAAAGTTTAGTTTTAATGTTTTGAAAAAAGATGGTTTTTCTAGGTTAGGAAAAATTTCTACCCACAGAGGAAATATAGATACACCTGCTTTTATGCCTGTAGGTACCCAAGCTACAATAAAAGGTGCATTTATTAATGATATTAAAAAAACAGGTAGTCAAATCATACTGTCAAATACTTATCATTTAATGATAAGACCAGGGGCAGATCGAGTTAAAAAATCTGGTGGTTTACATAAATTTATGAATTGTGATTTACCAATTTTAACTGATTCTGGTGGATATCAAATTATGTCATTATCAAAATTAAATAAAATAGATAAAGAGAAGGGGGCTATTTTTAATTCACACATAGATGGTAAGCAATTTATATTAAGTCCTGAAGAAAGTATTCGAATACAAAAGAAACTTAACTCAGATATTGTAATGGTTTTGGATGAATGTCCAAAAAAAACATTAGATTATGATACTATTTTAAGAGCAGTCAATCTTTCAACTTATTGGGCTAAAAGATCAAAAAAAGAGTTTGGTAATAACAAAAAAAAAGCATTATTTGGAATTGTTCAGGGAGGTTTGTTTGATGATCTAAGATTAAAGTCATTATCTGAATTAAAAAAAATAGGTTTTGATGGTTATGCAGTTGGTGGTTTAGCGGTTGGTGATAGTCAAAAAGAAATGTTCAAAGTTCTTGATTTATTAAAAAAACATTTACCAATTAATAAACCGAGATATCTAATGGGAGTTGGTACACCCTCTGATATCTTGGGTGCTGTTAAGAGAGGTATTGATATGTTCGATTGTGTTTTACCATCTCGTTCTGGCAGAACAGGTTTAGCTTTTACCTGGAATGGAAGAGTTCATATTAAAAATTCTAAATATAAAAAAGATAATAAGCCCTTAGACAGTTCTATGAAATCGTTTGATTTAAACAAATATTCAAAAAATTACTTAAATCATTTATTTAATACTAATGAGATGCTTGGATCGATGATACTTACTTTGCATAATATAAACTTTTACCAAGAATTTATGAGAGAGATCAGAATAAATATTAAAAGAGGTACTTTCACTAAGTTTCATAATAAATACATAAATAAGTTGTAAAATTTCGCATTGATAATATAAAAAAAATCACTATAACAAATTTCTATTGGGGGCCCTTAGCTCAGTTGGTAGAGCAATTCCCTTTTAAGGAATGGGTCGATGGTTCGAGTCCATCAGGGCTCACCAAAATATCCGTGATTTGTTAAGCTAAATTTATAGGTGGATAATCAATAATAATTGAATTTTCCCACTCTGTTAGATTTTTAATTCTACTAGTGGATGACGGATGAGTGCTCATAAATTCAGGAGGCTCTTTTCCTTTATTTGAGGCCCTCATTCTTTTCCAAAGTTCTTTTGTTTCTCTAATATCATAACCAGATAAAGAAGAAAAAATCATTCCCAAGTAATCAGCTTCTGACTCTTGTTTTCTTGAAAAGGGATTCATTATCCCTATTTGTGATAAAAGCCCTACAGTGTCCATACCTGTAGCTCTGTTAACTTGAGATAATTTACCACCAGTAAAAATATCAATTAGTGTTGTTCCTGTATTAAGCACTACACCACGACTTGCCCTTTCAACTGAATGTTTTGCAACAGCATGCGCAATTTCATGTCCCATTACAGCGGCTAATCCATCAGTATTTTTTGTTACATCTAAAATTCCAGTATATACTGCAATTTTACCCCCAGGCATACACCATGCATTTTTAATTTTTTTATTTTCTATTAAAATATACTCCCAATCAAAATTGGTTGTTGGATCATTTATATTTGCTTTCGAAAAATATTTAGAAATTGCTTGTTCCATCTTATTGCCAATTTCTTTAATCTTATTTAATGTTTTTTTATCATCACTCATTTTTTCTTTTTCTTTTATTTTTTCATAAATTTGGGCTGCTTGAGCATTTAGTTTTGACTCAGGAATTATCTTAAACTGTTTTCTATCAGTAATAGGAGCCGTTGAGCAACCAGTTATCATTACTCCACAACAACTACAGCCAACATAACTTAAAAATTTTCTTCTATCCATTTTATTAAATTTTTGATACTTATATAAACATAAACATATATGAATTTAAACAATTTTATTTTAATACAGATTTTGAAAATTCCTATTTTATTCTTTGTTTTTTCACGTTATCATTAAGTAATTATGGCTAATAAAAAAAAAAAATCTTTCGCCTTAAAACTAAGAAATTATTTTTTTACTGGTGTCATTGTTTTAGTACCAATAGGATTTACTCTTTATTTAAGTAAATTTCTGTTCAATTTTTCAACAAAATTAGTTCCATCTGGATTAAATCCAAATACTTATTTACCTTATTCCATCCCAGGAATAGAAATAATCTTAACAGTTATTTTTATAACTATAATTGGTGGTCTTTCTTTATCATTTATTGGAAAAAAATTTTTACAATTAATAGATGATCTATTTAAGAAAATACCAATACTTAGAACAATCTATTCAGCAATCGGTCAAATGACAGATTCATTTAGAAATCAAGAAGGGAATAAAAAAAGTGTAGTTTTATTACAATATCCCAGAAAGGATGTCTGGGCAGTTGGTTTTGCTACTAAAGAAAATTCAGGTGAAATTAAATCAAAAACAAATAAAGATCTTGTAAATGTATTTGTTCCTACAACACCAAATCCAACGAGTGGTTTTTTATTAATGATACCAAAAGAAGACCTAATCTATCTTGATATGACCTTCGAGGAAGCATCGAAATTTATCGTTTCTGCAGGAACTTCTAAACCAAAAAATTAGACCATATCATTAATTATGTCTGCTTGATCATATAACTTGAGTAAAGCTTTATATTTACCAATGTCTTTATTTTCATATTCTATTTGTTTTATTTGTTTTTCTGCAAGTAAAAATAAATCTTCATTTTGAATAGGATCGGCTAATTTGAAATTTTTAATTCCACTTTGTTTAAATCCAAGTAGATCACCAAATCCTCTTAATTTCATATCCGCCTCAGAAATTTTAAAACCATCATTTGATTCTTTTAAGATATTAATTCTTTTTTTTGCATCATTACTTAAATTAGATTTGAACATCAAAATACAACTGGCCTCTTTAGTGCCTCTTCCAACTCTACCTCTCAATTGATGTAATTGAGATAAACCAAATTTATTTGCGTTTTCTATAATAATAACATTTGCATTCGGAAAATCTATTCCAACTTCTATTATTGTAGTTGAAACTAAAATAGAAAATTCTTTATTTAAAAATTTATTTAATATTACTTCTTTTTCATCATTTTTAATTTTTCCATGTATTAACGCAACCTCATTAGGAAAAATTTTATTAAGAAATTTAAATTTATTTATTGAAGATTGGTGATCAATTTTTTTAGATTCTTCAATTAATGGACAGACCCAAAATATTTGATTTCCTTCTTTTAATTCCTTTTTAACAAATTTGATTACATCATCTAGTTTATTTTCTAGTTTACTATAAGTTTTAACTTCTTTCCTATTAGAAGGTTTTTCTTTGATAATTGATAAATCCATATCTCCGTAGATAGACATGGTTAAGGTTCTTGGTATGGGTGTAGCTGACATTAATAGTACATCACAGTTATCGCCACCTTTATCTGATAAAAGCTTTCTTTGTCTTACGCCAAATTTGTGTTGTTCATCTATAATTATGTATCCTAATTTTCCAAAGATAATTTTTTTTTGAAAAATTGCATGGGTACCAAAAAGTATATTAATTTTAGAATCTTTCAAATTTTGAATTATTCTTTTTTTATCATAACTTTCACTTTTGCTAGAAAGTAATTCTATAGATATATTTTTTGGAAATAATCTCTTAGCTAAATTAAAATGCTGTCTAGCCAATATTTCTGTAGGTGCCATAAAAGCAACTTGGAAACCTGAGTTAATAACATTTAATGCTGATAAGAGTGATACAATAGTTTTTCCACTTCCTACGTCTCCTTGCAAAAGTCTAAACATTTTACTTTTTGAATTCAAATCTTTATTAATATCTTTTAGTGATTTTTTTTGGTCATTTGTCAGATCAAAATCTAGTTTATTGATAATTTTTTTTTGCGTTTCTTCTGAAAATTTTTTTGATAACTTTTTAAT
The DNA here is from genome assembly GCA_902552705.1 of uncultured Pelagibacteraceae bacterium. Taxonomy (GTDB): domain Bacteria; phylum Pseudomonadota; class Alphaproteobacteria; order Pelagibacterales; family Pelagibacteraceae; genus Pelagibacter. The sequence goes on along the minus strand of CACDHZ010000024.1, from coordinate 5,273 downwards.
TTTTTTAATTTTTTTTCTTATTTCTGAATTAACTAAAAAAAAAGCTAATATTTCATCATAAACTAATCTTTTATAAAAACCTGCTTCATAATTTTGAATATTATCAGGATCATGAAGTTTAATTATAGAGTTATTCCAACTTTCATTATTAAATTTTTTTAATATTTCTTTATCATGCCATTCGTTTAAAATAGGTAAATTTTTTAAAATTTGATTAATAATTTTATTATAAGTCTTTTCTGTGATTCCTTCTGTTAATGAATATTTATTTTCAATTTTTTGAATTAACGAGCTATCTTCTGATAAATAGGTTGGATTAGTTATTTGATATCTATTTTTATAAAAAGTTATTTTTCCACTAATTGTAACTTCTTTATTTAATGGAAGTATTTTTCTTACATATCCCTCGTAGCTATTAAAAAAAATACAATCAATTTCACCTGTATTGTCTCTACATTTAACTTTATTTGGTAAATTTCTAATTCTCGGAAATTGATATTTTAAAGGAATTAATTTTAAAGTTTGAATTTTGCCTATTTGAAGGTTGTTAATATCAGTAATTATGGTTCTGTCTGTGTAAGATTTAGGCAAGCGCCATAATAAATCAAAAATATTGTTAATTTTTTTTTTTTTTAATATTTGTACTGTTTTTTTACCAACGCCATCTAATTTTGATAAATCAGCTAATAAATAATTATAATTATCCTTATTTTTCATGTTAGATACAATATATAAAAAAATATGATCATTAACATAGACGATTTAAGAAATAAAATTATCTATCGTGCCAATTATAGAGGCACTAAAGAAATGGATAAATTATTAGGAGCCTTTGTTAGAGATTATATTAATACATTCAACGAACATGAGCTAAATCTTTTAAGTAATTTATTAGATATTGATGATGTAAATCTTTATAAATTTAACCAGGGTTTAAAAATACAGATTCAAATTGAAAAAAATAAGATTACTGAATTATTTAGAAATTATAAATTTAAAAACTAGACAATGGCGGAGAGACTGGGATTCGAACCCAGGAAAGAGTTGCCCCTTTGCCGGTTTTCAAGACCGGTGCTTTCAACCGCTCAGCCATCTCTCCACATAAATGCTTTTATAATTAAAATCATTTAATTCAACTATAAAATAGTTTATTTAAAGTAATTATTATTTCTATTTTTTAATCTATGAAAGAACACTTTAACAAAGGCTTATTACTTACTTCATTAGGATCATTTTGGTGGGGCTTTATTGGTGTATTGTATTTTGAATATGTATCTTTCATTGGGCACGTAGAACTTGTTGTGCACAGATGTATATGGACAGCACTTCTATTACTTATATCAACAGCTTATTTATCTAAATGGAAAATTTTTTTGAACATCTTAACTGATAAAAAAAAATTGTTATATCTATTTTTTTCTGGTTTTCTCATATTTACAAATTGGGCTGTTTGGATATATGCTGTTGCAACAGAAAAAATTATAGATGCTAGTTTTGGTTATTTTATAATGCCAATAATAAGTGTTTTGCTTGGTTATATTTTTTTTAAAGAAGATTTAAATAATAAAAGAATTTTTTCAATTTTTTTAGTTTTCCTATCAATAATTATTTTATTATTTTTTAGTTATAAAAGTTTACCTTGGGTCGGAATAATAGTGGCATTAAGTTGGGCGTTTTATAATTTAATAAGAAAAAAAATTAATGTTGATACTGATGTCGGTCTTTTGATAGAAAGTTTATATATTTTACCTTTTGCATTAATAGTTTTTTATTTTATTATTAAAAATGGTTATAACGATTTTGGCCTATCAAATCCTGGATTAAGCATTCTTTTAATATTGGCTGGTCCAATGACTGTGATTCCTTTATTCCTATATGTTCGAGGTGTAGAATTAATTGGATTAGGTCCGACAGGAATGATCTTTTATATTACCCCTACATTACAGTTTATTTTGGGTTTCTTTTATTATAATGAGGAGTTTTTATTAGTAAAATTTGTAAGTTTTATTATTATTTGGATTGCTGTAATTATATATCTTAAAGATCTTTATGAAAATAATTAAAATTTATCTATTTATAATATTTCTTTCCATACTAAATGTAGAAGCAAATATTGATGTTGACTTTAATCAATGGAAAGCAAAATTTAAAATTAGGGCATTATCAAATAACATTTCAGAAAATACTTTTGATGAAGTTATGAAAAATGTAAAATATTTACCTAATGTTATAAAATATGATAGATATCAACCTGAATTTTATGAAGATACAAAAACTTATATTTCAAAAAGAACTTCTGAGAAAAAAGTAAAACAAGGGATAAAATTATACAAACTGAACAAAAATTTTATAGATTCAGTTGATGAAAAATTTTCTGTAGAAAAAAGTTTACTTCTTTCATTAATGGGAATAGAGACAAATTTTGGAACTTATGTTGGTAAAATGGATATACTCTCATCACTTGCAACATTGAGTTTTGATAAAAGAAGATCAGAATTTTTTACTAAAGAATTAATTACAATTCTTCAATTAATAGAAAACGAAAAAATAGATCACAAAATTTTATACGGTTCTTGGGCTGGCGCATTTGGTAATTTTCAATTTATGCCCTCTACTATTAATAAATATGCTATTGATTATGATAAGAATGAAATTATTGAACTTAAATCAACAAAAGATTCCTTTGCATCAGCTGCTAATTATATAAATAAGATAGGATGGAAAAAAAACCAACCTTGCTACATAAGAATTAAATTAAAAGAAAATGTTCCAAAAAAATTTCTAAATACATCTGCTAGAAAATTACATCATAAAAAAAAATTTAGAGTTTTAAAGAAATATATACACAATACAAATGACTACAATATTAATGGAAATCTAATAGGGTCCATAATTACTCCAGATAAAGATATTATACCAAATTCAGAAAATTTAGAACCGGCATTTATAGTTTTTGAAAACTATGAAAAAATACTTCAGTGGAATAGATCATTGCGTTTTGGTTTAGCAGTATGTACGCTTAAGGATAAATTTAAAAATGAATTATAAATATCTTCTATTAACAGTTTTGTTTACTATTTTAGCAAGTTGTTCGACAAAGACTCTAACTAAAAATAAAATTGAAATAATTCAAAGCAATAACTTTTACAATACAGGTTTTGCATTAGTTTACAATAATGATCTTTATAAAAATAAAATAGTTACAAAAAAAATTGATGAACGTAGTTTAGTAATATTTCAAAGAAATTTAAAATATAAAACGAAAGTTAAAATAACAAATATGTTAAATAATAAGTCAGTAATAGCTACAGTTGGGAAAAAATCATCCTATCCACTATTTAATAATTCAGTTGTATCAAAAAGAATTGCTGAAGAAATAGATTTAAATATAGAACAACCATATATAGAAATCATGGAAATATTAAAAGACTCTGTATTTATTGCTAAAAAAACAAAAACTTATGATGAAGAAAAAAATGTAGCAGTTAAAGCCCCAGTTAATAGTATTAGTATAAATGATTTAAATGACGATAAATCTGATAATAAAATCAGCCCCAATATAATTTTTTCTTATTCTATCATAGTAGCTGATTTTTATTTCAAAGATACAGCCTTAAGTATGTTAAAAAGAATCAAAAGTGAGACTTCTATAAAAAAACCAAAAATCAAAAAAATATCAAATAATAAATATAGAGTTTTTGTAGGTCCGTTCGATAACATTAATTCTCTACAAAAATCATATAATGATATAAATATATTAGAATTTGAAAACATTAAAATTATAAAAAATGATCAGACTTAATTTTTTTACTATATTAATAACTTTATTATTATCTGTTAATTCTAGTGCTGAATTTAATATAAAAGCTAGAACTGCAATATTACAAGATTTTCTTTCTGGTGAAATTTTATACGAAAAAGAAGCTGACCAGTCTATTTACCCCGCGTCAATGACAAAAATTATGACTTCAATTGTTGCATTCGATCTATTGAAAAGTGGTGATTTGAGCTTGGATGAAAAGTTTATTATATCAGAAAATGCTTGGAGACTATCGTCAGCTGGATATTCATCAATGTTTATAATGGTAGGTGATGAAGTAAGTGTTGAAGATTTACTAAGAGGAATAATAGTGGCATCCGGAAATGATGCATGTGTAGCGCTTGCTGAAGGAATAGCAGGCTCTGAGGAAGAATTCGCTATTATGATGACTTCTAAAGCAAAAGAAATAGGTATGGAAAACACAAATTTTTCAAACTCTTCAGGCATCAATGATCCTGACAATGTTTCAACAGTAAGAGATATTATGATTATGTCTCATTATCTTATTAAAGAATTTCCTGAAGAGTATAAATATTTTTCAGAAAAAGAATTTACGTGGAATAGAACTGGTGGTGATCCTATTACTCAAGGAAATAGAAATCCATTACTTTATAAAAATCTAGGTGCCGATGGAATAAAAACTGGTTATTTAGCCGTAGAAAAATATTCTTTAGCTTCATCTGTTTATAAAAAAGGTAGACGACTAATAGCAGTTGGTAGTGGTTTTGAATCGAAAAAAGATAGATCAAGAGAAAGTGCAAAACTTTTAACTTGGGGATATACAAATTTTGATTTAATAGAAATTGCTAAGATAGATAAACCAATAGAAAATGTGGAAGTATGGCTTGGAAAAAAAGATACAGTTCAAACTTACGTAAAGTCAGACATTTATAAAATAGTTCCAAAGGCTCGTAAAAAATTTTTAAAAGTAAGTTTAAACTATGAAGGACCTATTCAAGCGCCAATTAAAAAAGATGATATTCTAGGAAAATTAAAAATAACATACAAAGATGAACTTATTGATGAATATGATTTGCTTGCTTTTGAAAATATTAAAAAATTAAATGTATTTTCTAGATTGATGAGGTCAATTAATTTTTTAATTTGGGGCGATGTCTAAAAAACCAATCATAGTATTTGAAGGTATTGAGGGAAGCGGAAAATCTTATCATATTGAAAACGTTTCTAGATATTTAAAAAAAAAGAAAATACCTTTTATAAAAATAAGAGAACCTGGTGGAAATAAAAATTCTGAAAAAATTAGAAATCTTATATTAAATAATAAATCAAAGTTTAATAAAACAACTGATTTGTTGTTATATTTATCAGCAAGAAGTGAAAATATTGATCTAATAAAAAAAAATAAAGGAAAAAAAATTATTTTAATTGATAGATTCATTGATTCAACTATTGCTTACCAACATTATGGGATGGGAGTTGATATAAATCTGAT
>CACDHZ010000023.1 GCA_902552705.1 uncultured Pelagibacteraceae bacterium | reverse complement strand
ACATCTTGATCTAACTGGATCCGAATGTGACGTAATGCTAGTTGGTTCAACAAATTTATAGAGATTTTCATGATAGCTTTGAAATTTTTCATAGTGTGATCTATCTCTAGGCCTAAAAGGACTCAATATAGTCAATACTAATCCAGGCTTACTTTTTTCTCTTCCAACTCGGCTTGATGCCTGAATATATTCCGAAGTAGTTTTTGGTTGACCAACTATTGTCATCAAAGCTAGTCTTGGAATATCTATTCCAACCTGAATCATATTGGTTGTTAAACATATATCTATTGCCTTATTGTTATCTTGAGAATGTTGAGTAAAAAGCCTATCTAAAATTTCTGGCACTGCACTACTTTGGACTCTAGAAGTTAACTCCTCTGGTTTGTAGAGGCCTCTACGCATATCTTTGGTATATTTTTCACCCATAACTTCTTTTCTTAGACCTTTTCTATAATATTCACCTCTTAAATTTCCTTTTGCATCTGCTTGTATTAATGCTGCTCCACCCATTAATTCTCGTATACTGTTAAAATAAAAAAGATTAGTCCAATATGGATCATAACATTTAGTATCATTATCAGAATTTATTCTTGCTTCATTTGCAGCCATACACATAGAAGACATAATTTTAGCTTGAGTAATTTGAGGAGAAGATGCGCTAGGGCAAAAAACACCCACATATTTTCTACCTTCTTCATTCTTAGCTTCAACTGAAAAAAAAGAGTCCTCTAGTTGATTTGATTGTGGAGGAAAAATATTACATTCACTCCCGTAAAGATTTTTTACTTGTTGTTCAGCTCTGCTAATTGTTGCAGTAGATCCAATTATTTTGGCATTAATAATTTTATCACCGATTTTTTTTTCTGTTAAAGCACTAAGAAATATTTCATACATTCCAGCAATGGAACCTAATGGTCCTGAAATTAAATGAAGTTCATCCTGAATTATTAGATCAGGTTTGGTAAATTTTTCATTATCGAACATTGATATTGCTTCATGAAGCCATGTAACTGAAGCAAATTTATCTATTGTACCAATTAATAAAGTAGGTGGCTCATTATAAATTCTTTCATCGATTACTGTAATTGGTAAATTTTCTTTATCACTTGAAAAGGAACAGTCTTTATTTGGACAAACATAGTGAAAATGTTTTTTTTTACCTAAAATTTTGTATCCTCTTGGTCTTTCTTGATCTTTTACAAACTGCTCATTACACCAAGGACAATTAAGTAAAATAAATTTATTTTTTGAAGTATCCTTTGGATCAAAAAAAAGATCTGTTAAAGACTGTGAGGCCTCATTCTCTTTGTTAGGAGTAGACTCTTTACCAATCCAAAGACCTAGAGAAATCTTCTCCTCTCCAAGTAAATTTGAATTTTTACGTCTTATTAGTTCACACGCACATATTAAAGATGCAGCTCTTTGAAATTGCTGAGTAGTTAAAAGCCTTAGAGTATATCTCATTAATACAGCGCAACCCTTTTCATCTTTTGAATTTAATTTTCTCAAAAATATAGTGAAGCTGGTAAGACCCAAATAAGCTTCTGTTTTACCGCCACCTGTGGGAAACCAAATTAAATCCATTATTTTTCTTTCATCACTATCAGGTTCTAAAAAACTTTTTATGTTCAAAAGAATAAAGGCTAATTGGAAAGGTCGCCAATTACCTTTTTTAAGATCTTCTAATTTTTTTTCATAATCAATATCAATTTTAAAATCTTTAATTTGATAGTGAACTTGTTGTAAATACATACTATGGTTCATAAAAATAAAAGCTTTTTGAGCAATTTTATTTTTTTCAAGAATGGAAATTCCTTGATTAATTCTTTTAAGAATATTTTTACATTTTTCTGTATTTATTTTTGATGTTTCTTTAAAAACTTGATCAGAAAATTTTTCTCCCTTTAAAATTTCTTGATCAATCCAATTAGAATATTTTTCTGATAATTTTTTTGATTGTAAAATTGCAAAATCTACATCCTCAGAAAATTTTTTCATATTTAATTCAAGATCTTTAAATTCTTGGGCTTGAATTGGCTTAGTTTCGAAAACTGGTATTATTTCAGACTGAATAATAAATTGACCATCTTGATTTTTTTTCCAAGAAGGGGCACAACCATGACCTATTGCATAAGATTTTCTATTATTATGTAATAAATTTAACGATTTTTCTTCCTGACTTAATTTATCAATATTTATTTGATCAAAAGAATGGAAAATTTTATCAGAATTATTTTTTGCATGAATAAAAAAATTACTTTGAAAAAAGCATTTATTTATAAGAATTTTTTCTTTACTCGCTAAATTTATATTTACAAGAGAAACTGTTAAATATCTTTTATTTTGATCTTTATGAGGCCTTATCATTACAGATATACATAATCCAATATCTTCGTTCTTTTCATCCTTTAAATTTTTGATTATTCTTTTATTAGAACTATTTAATTCACTTGTTTGAATCTCGATTTTTGAATTAATAGACTCTCTTTGATATCCACTTTGTATTTCCTCAATTTCTTTTTTATTTTCTTTAATCGAATTGATGTCATTCTCTATTAACATCTCCAGTTCTTCTCTTTTAACTTTTTCAAGTTCTTTAATAGTTCTAGATATATGTGTAGGTACTTTTTCTTTATCAAAACCTACTCTTTTGTTAGTTTCAAAATGTGGATCAAAATAATCTCTAAAATTAACTTTTATATTTGATACAGAATAGATATTTTCTAAAAATTTATGACACTCATCCTGAGTATTTTTTGATAATTTAAATTTTTCAAATAACCATTGATAAGAATTTTCATACTTAGATAAGTAACAACAAGCCATCAAAAGTTGTTTTGAAGGTTCTTTACCTAGTTTGTTATATCTTCCTATATCATTAACTCCGATAATAATTGGTCTATCATTAGATATTAAAATAGTCATACCCATTGCTGAAGCTCTTAATTCGTTTGTTAGGTCTAAATCAAAATTATTATCCGAGACCTCTTCTTCAATATCATCTTGGGATGCTTTTGGTGATTTGTCCTTAGTTTCTGTTATATTATTCTCATCTAAAATATTCTCTTTTTTATAATCATCTTCATCAAAATGATAACTATTAACTTCTCCCTGAGGGAATAATATGCCGGCTGTGTACACACTCCTTGGGCTTTTATCTAAAATCTCATTAGAATGATTGTATTTGTCCTTTGAATAATATTCATAACTCGACATTCCAGGGCCAACTAACTGTTTTTTTAATTCTTGAATTAAGTATTCTCTTGTTTCAGAAGCTGATTTAATTATTTTTTTCATTCCTAAACTCTTAGTCCTCCAATGACTTTTAGCTGTCTATCATAATATTCTTTCAATCTTATGTCCCAAATTAAGTACAAAATTGTTGTAGCTCTACCCATAGCATTGAATGCAATTAATTCTGGCTTTAAACTATTTAAACTAGAATATGACTTAGGTGGTATTTCCAATGGATCAACGTAAATAACTATTTTGCTTTCCAGACCTTGAAAGGCTGCGGCTGTTGAAAAATAAATACACTCATTTTTTTTTATTTCATCAATATTACTACTTAAATTTCTTATGTTATTATCTGTAAGATCTACCACATGATCATATATCCCTGATAAATTGAGTTCTGAGATAAAGTTATTTTTATTATCTAATCTAAAATTAGATAGAATTACAATATCATGTCCTTTAACACCTTCTTTTTTTAATTTTTTGATAATAAAACCCAAGCGTTCAATTTTTTCTGATCTATCTTTACAAAATGAATTTATAACCTCACCATGTTCTGATTTAGATATTTGATAAGGTAAATTTTTAAATAAACCTGATAATATTGGTGCATTTCTAGATATTGATTTTGAATTTCTAACATTTCTTGTTAAAGGAACTTGTTCATAATCAATTAAATAATTTTTAGGATGCTTATTCTGATCAATCATTGATTGATCAGAAACTAAATTTTGATATTTAAAATCACCTAAAAAACAATATTTACCATCACTTAATCCACCTTTTAGAATTAATTCTATAAAATCATAAAATTTTTCATAGAAAAAACAATTTTGCATTTCATCAAATACAATAAAATCATAATTAAATTTTTTGAGTAAGTTTATGTCTGCCTTCAAAATTTCAATCGATTTATCTATTAATATATTATTTTTTTTACAAATTCTTGTTTAATAACTGATTTTAAAAATTGTCTATCAACAGAATTAATTATTTCTAACAAAAATTTATTAAACGTAAAACAGTTTATAGAATTTTCGGTTTCAAAATTTTTTAATTTATCTTTCATCTCCTCACTAGCAAGTCTATTTGAATTTAAAAATAAAATTTTTGACTTATGTTTATTATATTCTCTTTTAAGAATATCTTCAGCAATAGACGTTTTGCCTGTTCCTTGACTACCAGTAACCAAAATTCTTTTACCCTCATCTAAATGATTTAAGATATCAATTTGTTCATCTGTATATTCTTTAATTTCTATTTCACTGTCATTAAGAATAGTTGGTGTTTTTATAAATACCTCAAAGTTGGGCCTCATTATATTTTTTTGTAATATTCCCAAATCTTTGTCATTAATTTGAAAAATGCCTCCTCCGCTCTTTAATATTTTGGAGAGACTTACTAATCTATTAATAAAATTTGAGTGAAAACTATCTGTATCAATAATATTATCGTTAGAATACTCAATATCATCAATTACATCAAAAGCACATTGAGTAAAAACAACCATCCAATTTTGTGGAAATCTTTTATTTAATTTTAGATCTATAAATTTTCTAATATTGAACATAGAGTCACTTGCCTGTTTTAATGGACTTTTTTTATTTGGTTCTTTGGTACCATTGGGTTTTGTTATTTCCCAAACTCCTTTTTTACATGAAAAACCAGTCCAGCCTTTAACCTCTATATTAATAATTCCCTTGCCTGGTATTAAAATTACGAAATCGGCCTCACCAAAATATTTGAAAGATTTTTTTTCAGATTTTTTAATACTCACAGGGTAATTTAATGAATGATAAACAACCCAATTTTTTGTTTCAGGATTTTTACTATTTTTTAGCTTAGAAAAAACTTTTTTTTCAGCAAAGTTACTATTATCAATTGTTGGGGGTATCATTATCATAAAAATAATAATCTATTAGTTGATGAAACATTATGTTCTTTAAGTAAACGTCCTTCCTCATAATTATTTACTTGGACTATATAGCCTTCAGGAATTCCAGTATCTGATGAGCCAAATACCACTTCACCATTAACAATATCAACTCTTAGAGGATTACCATCAAATTCTAAATTTTTTGTAGACCTAACAGCTTCTTTAAGTTTTTTAGAAATACTAAAACCAGCACTTAAATGTATTGATTTAAATAATTTTGCATTGTTAAAAATTCTATTTATTTCTTTTTCATCAAATTTAAAGTTTCCAACAATACTATTAAATGTTTCTGACATTTTTTCACAAGTTTTAAATATTTTTTTTAAATCTAATGGATCATTCGGGCAAATAATACCATCATCAAGTTTTGCTAAAGAGTATACATTGTTAATACCCTTGTCATATTTAAATTCCTTTAGAAATTCTTTAAATGGATCTCTCATTACTGGGTTGCTGATACACTTATTTATTATTCTTGATATTTGCATTGTATCATCTTTAATCTTTAAAAATTTTTCTTTATCATTATTAAGTAATAAAATAGATTCCTGATCTAGGACGTCTCTATCAGTTCTATGTCTTAATAATATAATGTCCCCATATGATATGTCTTTGTAACTTTTTTTTAAAACTTTTTTTTTTTTTTCGTAAGCTGACGGATCAAAAACTGAATTAAAAACTTCAACTGAGAAATTTTCAGTAAAAAAAGCATAACTGTCACCATTAAATATTACCAAAAACGCTGGTACTTTTAATGTCTCCTCTAATGAATTATCATCCACATACTTTTTGAGGTCATCTGATTGAAAATGACTTTCAAAATCAAATTGGTTTTTTATTTGAGTTTCTGAAATCTGATGCTTAATCTGATCTGGTGAGAAAAAAGAACTATGATATTTTTTATCAATGTTAGTTATTTCACATTTTTTTTCATTATTTATGTTTAAATTAATCCATCTATTATGAAGTTTTGATTTAATCAAATTCATTTCTTCTTTTAAACTTTTGTTTCCTATAAAATACACATTTTCAAAATTATCATTTAATAATATTTTATTTATACGTGATCCTGCTAATTCTGATGGTATTATTAAATTTTTAAATGTTCTTGAAGTGTCAATTGAATAAATTACCTCAACATCAAAACCCCATTTTTTTTTAATATTTTCTAGATAATAATTTTTTCGTGATAAACTATAAGCTAAAATAGCATAATTTCCTTTGCTATCTTGCTCTCTTAGTTTGATATTCTCATATAATTCATTCAATCTGTTCTTAAAAATTTCATTACTATCAAAAGGTAAATTTGTAAAAAAATTTCCGATTTCAGTTAAGTCATCAAATATTTCATTTTCTAAATAACTTTCCATTGTTTTTAGCGTCTTAAAATATTGGTTGATTTGAACTTTGGTATTTTCTTTTAAATCTTCTGGAAATCCAAATATATGGTCTCTCAATTCATACATTTTAAAAAACAATCCTCTTATAAGTTCAATTATATTGGTTCTTTGAGTATCATCCTTATCTTTAATTTTTGCAAAAACTTCTTTAAATTTTTTACTCAATTTATTAAATACATTATCTTCTGTTTCTAAATAGATGTCTTTTTTATAAATATGATTTTTATTTTTTATATAAGCTCTTCCTGGATAGGATTTATTCAAATCAAATTGATCATATTTAACATCTTTAATAAATTCTTTAATTTCACTATCAGTAAATTTCCAAACTTCTGCATTGCCTTTTTTTTTAAATTGATAAACTTGTTCAAATTCACTTTCTTCAGCAAAAATTAAATAATTGAAGTTTTTATTAGAATCTTTTATTTGTTGAACAATTGGAAAATTTTCATTTAGTCTTTTGATATCATCACTAATAATAGTTTTTTTGAGATCTGTTTTTAAAGAATACTCATAAAGAGATCCTAAATCTCTAGTATAGACAATTAATGGTTCAATTGAGTGATCTTTAATATTACCCATTTCATCTATTTGACCAGTTTTTATAATTTCATTCAAAGACTTATCGGAATTAGATTGATTAATATTACTTAGTAAAATCTCTTTTTCTAAAAAATTTAAATAAGATGAATAAAAGTTTGTTAATACTATTATCTTATTTTGATATAGCATTGGATTATCATAACTTTTAATATTTAGTATTTCATCAATATCTGCTTTATTTGGATTTGGTATAAAGCCATTTTTTCCAATTTTTTGTTTATTTAATTCATTTTCAGTCACTGGTGCTAATTGCAATAAAGTTTCAATTTTATGATCTATCTTAACTGAACCGTCCACTAAGCTTCCTAGAGAAATAAATTTTTCATTTTTTTTTCCAAGATATTTATAAATCTTTCCTGTCTCCTTTCCACTAGAGCAGAGCATCACATTAATACCTGGTGTAAGCCAGCTATTAAAATTTTCTAATCTTTTTTGAAAATCTTTTTTATAAAAAGTTAATGCAGCAAATAAACTTGATAAATAAGCTACCTCTTTTTTTCCTGGAAGAACCAAAATCAAATCTTCATTATGTTTTTGGATTATTCTATTAATAAGAGGGTAAAGTCCCAACAAGTTGATTTTAGCATATTTTTTTTCATCTAATTTATGAAAATGTACATTAATAAGATCTCTGAACAAAACATCTTCATTTTGGAAAAAATTAATAATGCTACCAAAATCATTCATTTAAAAAACTTTCGATACGTATCTAGCTAAAATTGGCTTGATATTACTTTCTCCCATAATTTCTATCTTGCCACTTTCATAATAAAAATACACTCTAAAAAAGTGTTTACTTTCCTCATGATCATGTACCTCTTCAATCCTTATTTCTGAAATATTAGTGTTTTTTTTTGTCATTAAAATATATCTCCTGGTTTCTTACAAATGATTGTAAAGTTGAAAATTCACTTTCCAAGATTTCCAATCTTTGTTTTGTTTTAATATAATCAGTAACAAACAAATCAGCCTCTGATAAACTTTTTTTTCTAAGCAAGTAAAATTCTGTATTTTTTCTTTTTTTCATAATCAGACTATCTTGTGGTCGAAGTGATGAGTAGAAAGTAAGGTAATGATAAACCTAGAAAGCCCCATCACTTCAACCTTGTTGTACAACTATGTCAATCAACAACTAACAACAAAGTCATAATTAAATATAGTCATAATAGATAATTTTGCTTAGGTAATAATCACCTTTTTTTTGGACAAATGACGTGAATTAAGGTTAATATTTGTCCAAAATAATTTAAGTCTTTGGATGATAAAAAATTTTTTTAAATTTATATTTGTTCTAATATTTGTATTTCCAATCAATCAATCCTTTAGTCATGAAAAGATTGCTAATTCTACATGTATTCAATTCATTAAAAATATCGTTGATAACTATGACCTAATAAAAGATCATTATTGGATGGGTTCTACAAATCCTAAATATGGATTTATTTTAGAGGAAACTTGGGATCCAGATTTAACTTATATAGATGATGACGGTAAAGAGACTTTTGGTGATACAAAACTTAGAAGAGATAAAGATGATAATATAATTATTTCAAACATTTTTGCATCATATGCATTTAAAGTTAATTTAAAACCAGGTGATAAGATTATTGAAATAAACAAAAAACCAACCAAAAATTATTCCGATGATGAAATAGATGAAATTTTTTCAGATGAAGAAAAAAAAGTTGAAATAACTTATATCAATCAACAAAATAAAAAAGTTACTGAAAAACTAGAGAGATTTGAAATACATATTACTAGAAAATACTTGGACTTTAAGATTAAAAATTTTAATTCTATTAATAATCAAACTTTCGAAACTGATTTTATTGTTAATTATGATATTCAGGCTGAATTATATGATGGGATCAAGAAAGATGACTATGAAGATATGGATAATGATAATTTATTTAAAATGGTTAAAGAAAATTTTTATGAAAAAGATGATGAAGATGAATGGTACAGTAGCTGTGAATATACCGACGATGAACTAAATCAAATGCAATTAATCTCTCCAAGTTGGACAGTGGGACTGCTGAACCTTTCGTATCAAAGTGAAGATACTTCAGAAACAACAACTAGTTTTAAAATTTATGATGAAATTTCAGGTTTTGATTTTGAGTCGATAGATATTGTTTCAACTTTGAATGGTCAAGTTAAAGTAAAAAATAACTTTGATTTAAGAAACTTTCCTTTTGATAGACAAAGAATTATTTTTAATTTTTCTGAATTAGAAGAAACAGATGTTACTCTAACTCCTTCCTGGGAAATATATGCAAATTTACATGAATTATTTAAGGCGGATAATTTAATTAATGGTTGGAAATTGGTTGATTACAGAGTGATTGGGGACAACTATCAAGAGCAAGGTTTTTATAAAGATAAATTTTTAAATCAATTAAATATTATTTTAGAAATTGAACGTCAATCATCCTATTATGTTTATAAAATAATTTTACCTATTATTTTAATTCTTATGGTTTGTTGGTCTGTAATATGGATTACTCCTAAAGAAATTGAATCAAGATTAACTGTTACAATTGTATGTTTGTTGTCATTAATTGCTTATAATTTTGTAATAGATAAAGAAATTCCAAAGTTAGAATATTTAACAATCATGGACTGGGTAATATTTACTTCTTATGTTTTTGCAACAATTCCAAATTTTCTTTGTATTATCTCATTTAAACTTTTCACTACTAACAAAAAATTATGTATGGCAATAGAAAACAAGGCTAAATATGTTGGGCCAATTTCTTATGTGGTAATAGTGTTATTAATTATAACTTATAACGTAAATTTAGAACCAGATAACACGACACAAGCTTTAAGATTATTAAGTAAATAATTAGATCTTTTATTTCTTAAATTTAAGAATTATAGTTATTAATGGCAAAAATTCGAAACATTGACTCTATTGAAAATGGATTATTAGAAGTTATTAAGATTCTAACAAAAGAAGAAATAGAAGAAGCCATCGGTAAAGGAGTTTCCTATTTAAGAAAATGTAGCGATCCCGATCAACCTCAACAAATAGATCATAATGATAGTTTGAAATTAGATATTGCTTGTATTAAAAAAAATAAATCCCCTCCATTACTTAATTCTCATGAATATAAAATTGTTAGAGCATTAGAAGGTATTAAAGTAGCTGAAAACAATGATTTAGATGCTGTTTTAATTAA
>CACDHZ010000022.1 GCA_902552705.1 uncultured Pelagibacteraceae bacterium | reverse complement strand
ATCTTAAAAGAAGAAAATATAACAAGTAAAATAATAGGTGGATATTATCCAGTTAACTCCGAAATAGATGATTTAGATTTGTTAAAAAAATTTGAAAATAAAAATTATATTATTTCTTTACCAGTTATTAAAAGAAATTTTAATATGGATTATTATAAATGGTCGTTCTCTGATCCATTGAGAATAAATAAATATGGAATTCCTGAGCCTGAGAGTAAAAAGATAATATATCCAGATATTTTATTTATTCCACTTGTAGCGTTTGATAAAAATTTAAACAGATTGGGATACGGTGGCGGATATTATGACCGTTTAATTAAAAAATTTTCTAAAAAAAAAATTATTAAAATTGGATTAGCTTTTTCTGATCAAGAAATAGATAAAGTACCTATTAATGCATATGATCAAAAATTAGATTATATTGTAACAAACAAATATATAATTAAATGAGAATTCTTTTTTTAGGTGATGTTGTTGGTATTTCGGGACGATCAATGGTCTTGAACAATTTAGTTAAAAAGATAGAGGAAGAGAAAATTGATTTTGTGATTGCAAATGGAGAGAACGCTGCAGATTCAGGTGTTGGAATTACAGAAGAGATTTGTAAAGAATTTTTTAATTGTGGAGTTGATGTTATCACCACAGGAAATCACGTATGGGATCAAAAAGAAACAATGACACATATTGAAAAAGAAAATAGGCTTTTAAGACCTGAAAATTTAATAGAACCATCTCCAGGAAAAGGATTTGGAATATTTGTTTCCAAAAATAAAATGAGAATTGGTGTATTAAATTTAATGGGAAATATTTTTATGAAAAAATGTGAGGATGTATTTGAAGCTTCAGAAAAATTTTTAAAAAAATATAAATTAAAAGAAGACTATGATTTTTTAATAGTTGATTTTCATGGTGAAATAACAAGTGAAAAAAATGCTATAGGTCATTTTTTTGATAGTAAAGCCACGTTAGTTGTTGGTACACACACACATATACCAACTAATGATGGAAGGGTGTTAAGTGGTGGTACAGCTTATCAGACTGATGCTGGAATGTGTGGAGACTATAATTCTGTTATAGGAATGAATAAAGATAATTCAATTAATAGATTTATGAAAAAAAAATCTACAAAACATTTTCCTGCTACTGGAGAGGCTACTTTGTGTGGTGTGATTGTAGAATGTAATGTAAAAACTGGATTAGCTATAAGTATAAAAAAATTTATTTATGGGGGAGAGTTAAAAAATTCTCAATAGTTGTATGGCAGGTCATTCAAAGTGGGCAAGTATAAAACATTCAAAAGGAAGAGCAGATAAACAAAGATCTAATATTTTTTCTAAATTATCAAAAGAAATTAGTGTAGCTGCAAAATTGGGTGATAAAGATCCTAAAATGAATCCAAGATTAAGATCTGCAATTCAATCTGCTAGGTCAGCAAATATGCCAAAAGAAAATATTGAAAGGGCAATTGACAAATCATCCTCTAATAATGAAAATATTTTTGAAAGCTTAAGATATGAGGGATTTGGGCCAGATAAAATTGCTGTGATAGTTGAAGCTTTAACTGATAATAAAAATAGAACTGCCTCAAATATAAGAACGATATTTCAAAAAAGTGGTGGTAATTTAGGAACACAGGGCTCAGCATCACATAATTTTAAGCAATTGGGTATTATTAAAATTGATAAAAAGGAAGCTTCTGAAGAAAAAATGTTTGAACTTGCGATTGAGTCTGGAGCTGATGAGTGTATTTTACATGATGATTATTATGAAGTTCAATGTGCTGCAAATGAAATTTATAACGTAAAAAAAAATATTGAAAAAACAATATTCAATTTCATTTCAACAGAAATTGAATGGGTACCTTTAAATAGCATTGAAGTAGCAAAAGATAAAAAAGAGAGTGCTATTGAGTTTCTTGAAAATTTAGAAAATGATGAGGATGTCCAAAATGTGTATACAAATGTAAACTTTGGAAATAATTAATGTTTATTATAGGTATTGATCCAGGAATTACAGGCTCTATATGTTTTTTTCAAGATGGAAAAATAATAGATGTTATTGATATGCCAAATATGCCTGAAGGTAAAAAAAATAAAAAACAAGTTAATGGTGCTCAAATATTCTATGAGATTTCCAAAAGAACTAAATCTATTGAAAAAGAAAATATCAAAGTAGTAATTGAGCAGGTTTCAGCTATGCCGGGACAAGGTGTAACTAGCATGTTTAATTTTGGCCAATCTTTTGGAATTTTAAAAGGTATTTGTTCTGCAATGCAGCTGCCCATGTATTTTGTTAGACCCGCAAGATGGAAAAAGTACTTTAATCTTATAAATTCTCAGAAAGATGCCAGCAGAACTAAAGCTATAGAGATATTTCCTTATTTTTCCTCAAAATTATCAAAAAAAAAAGACTCAAATAAAGCTGATGCAATATTAATTGCTAGTTTTTATTACGAAACCTATAAATTAGAGGAATAAATTAAGTCTAATTAGGTCAAATTCATGACACATTTAAGTGTGAAGTCATATTTATGGAAGCTGATATTACATCACAAGCAGTAGGACTTGCATCAAATACTGATTTTTCACTTTTAAGTTTGTTTTTACGAGCTGATATTATTGTTAAAAGTGTGATAATTATGTTGATTGCTTGCTCAATTTATTCTTGGGCAATCATAATTGAAAAATTTAAATTATTTAAAAAAATTAATTTAGAATCTGAAGCTTTTGAAGAAAAATTTTGGAAAGCTCGTTCAGCTGAAACTTTTTATAATAGTCTGCCAACAAATGTCGAAAATCCAATGGCCTCAATGTTTAAAGACTCTATGCAAACTTTATTGAAATCTAAAAGTAAATCTAATCTTAACGAAAGAATGAGTAGAATGCTGGAAGTAAATATAGAAAAACAAATGGCAAAACTAGATAAAGGATTTACTTTTTTAGCAACAGTTGGATCTACTGCTCCATTTATTGGTTTATTCGGAACTGTTTGGGGTATTATGAACTCTTTTCAGTCTATTGCAATATCTAGAAATACTAGTTTAGCAATTGTTGCACCGGGAATAGCAGAAGCTTTATTTGCTACAGCACTTGGATTATTAGCTGCAATACCTGCTGTAGTTGCATATAATAAATTTAACAATGACTCAAGAAAATATTCACAGAAGTTAGAAAATTTTTCAAAAAGATTTTTATCAATAATTTAAAATGACTTTTAAACTTAATCGTTCATCGAAAGAACCAATGAGCGAGATTAACGTAACACCTTTTGTTGATGTAATGTTGGTGTTATTAATTATTTTTATGGTAACAGCTCCTTTATTGACAGTTGGAGTGCAAGTTGATCTACCAGAAAGTTCAGCAGATTCATTACCTGAGGAATTAGAGCCTCTAACTTTGTCTATTAATTCTAAAGGAGAAATATTTATTCAAGAATCTAAAGTTGAATATGACAAAATAATTGCAAAAATTTTAGCTGTATCTAAAAATAGAACAGATACTAGAATTTACGTTCGTGGGGATAAGTCAATAAATTATGGTAGAGTATTAGAAATAATGGGAATGTTATCTGGTTCAGGTTTCACGAAAGTAGCATTAATTTCTGAACCATATAAAGATAGGTAATATAATTGAATAGAAATATCGTTATTTCTTTTGGTTTTCATATTTTGATAGTCATTATCACTGCTATGAGCTTACCTTTTTTGGCAAAAGAGCCTATTGATCTTCCACCAATTATATCAGTTGAACTTATTCAGATCACCGATAAAACCAACATTCCTTTTGCACCAAAAGCTAGAAAAATAATTGAAGAAGTTAAGGAAAAGGAAAAAAAACTAGTTTCAGAGCAAGCTCCTCCTAAAAAAGTTAAGAAAGAAAAGCCAGACGCAGTACCTTTGCCCGATGAAAAAATTGATAAAGTTCAAGAAATCAAAGATGAGAAACAAAATCCTGAAAAAATAGACACTGAAGTTAAGCAAGTTTCAGAATTTGAAAAAAAAGAGTTATTTGATCCAAATAGCATTGCTGCATTAATTGATAAATCAAAAGTTGAAAGCGCTGTCACTAATAAAAAATTAGATAAAATAACTCAAGATCAAGACCAAAATATTGATTTATCAGGTTTAACCCTTAGTGAGGAAGATGCTTTAAAAGCTCAAATTTTTGGATGCTGGAGTATTCCATTAGGGTTACCTTATAATGAAAATTTATTGGTTAGAATTAAGTTACAATTAAAACCAGATGGTTCTATAATAAAGTCAGAAATTCTTGATCATGCTAGAATGAATAAGCCAGGACAAGGATTTTATAAAGTTTTAGCTGAAAGTGCTTTAAGAGCGGTAAAGCTTTGCCAACCTCTTAGAGTGCCAAGCACAGGTTATGAGAGATGGAAAGAATTACAACTTAACTTTGATGCAAGAGAAATGTTAGAAGGATAAAATGTTATTAAGATATTTATTTATATTATTTATTATATTTCCAATTAAAACATATGCTTTAATTGAAGTTGACATAACAAGAGGTAATTTAAATCCTCTTCCAGTTGCAGTTTCTCCACTTTCAATAGATAAAGACTCAAAAGAAAAATTTAAAAAACTTTTAAAAAAGAAAGATTTAGGTTCCGAAATATCTGTAATTGTAGAAAATAATTTAAGACAATCAGGATTATTTAATCCTCTAAATAAAGATGCATTTCTTCAAAAACCTGATATTGCAAATTTAAAACCAAGATTTGAAGATTGGAATTTAATTAAAGCACAAGCCTTAATTACGGGTAAAGTTACATCGGTAGATGAAAAGCTAAGAGTCGAATTTAGACTTTGGGATGTTTTAGCGGGAAAAGAAATGATGGCTTTAGCATTTACAACTGTGCCAACTAACTGGCGAAGAGTAGGTCATATAATAACAGACAAAGTTTACGAAAGATTAACTGGTGAAAAAGGTTACTTCGATACAAGAATAATTTATGTTTCAGAAGAAGGACCTAAAACCAAAAGAATTAAAAAATTAGCAATAATGGATCAAGATGGTGCTAACAATAAATTTTTAACTTTAGGAAATGAGTTAGTTCTTACTCCAAGGTTTAGCCCAACTAATCAAATGGTCACTTATCTTTCTTATTTTAAAAATTTACCAAGAGTTTATTTATTAGATATTGAGACTGGAATGCAAGAAGTTGTTGGAGATTTTCCTGGAATGACTTTTGCACCGAGATTTTCTCCAGATGGAAAAAAAATTATAATGAGTTTTGCAAAAGATGGAAATTCTGACATATATACTATGGATCTTGAAAGTAGAATAGTGGAAAGAATAACAAATCATCCTTCAATAGATACCTCACCTTCGTTCTCACCAGATGGAAAGTATATTGCTTTCAACTCTGATAGAAGCAAGTATCAACAAATTTATGTTATGGATAAAAATGGTAAAAATATAAAAAGAATTTCATTTGGAAAAGGTTTGTATGGAACACCTGTTTGGTCACCAAGAGGAGATTTGATTGCATTTACAAAATTACATAAAGGAAAGTTTTATATTGGAGTAATGAGAACCGATGGTTCGGGTGAAAGATTGCTAACTGAAAATTATTATCAAGAAGCACCATCCTGGTCACCTAATGGTAGGGTCTTGATTTTTTATAGAGAGACAAAGACGGATTCTAAAGGCGAGGGATTTTCAGCCAAATTATGGTCAATAGACCTCACGGGATATAATGAAAGGATGGTAGAAACAGAAACAGATGCTTCTGACCCATCATGGTCATCATTATTAAGTAATTAATTAGTAAATTGCTTGATTTTTTAACTTGAAACATCTAATTAGTTGTGAAAAAGTATGTCAAAAAAAAGGATTAAGGAGCAATACATGAACCTAAGTAAACTTTTAAAAAACGGATTTTTAATATTAGTAGCAAGCTTGGTGTTAACAGCTTGTGCTACACAAAAAAAAACAGGGCAAATGCAAGGGGATGTTTATACAGGTACAGACACTGTTGAATATTTAGCGTCTGGTGTTCCAGACAGAGTTTTCTTTGCAACTAATGAAACAGTTTTAACTACGGCTTCAAGGGAAACTTTAAGAAAGCAAGCAGCTTGGTTGAGAAAAAATTCAAAAATCAATGTTGTATTAGAAGGTCATGCTGATGAAAGAGGTACAAGAGAGTACAACTTAGCATTAGGCGAAAGAAGAGCTAACTCAGCAAAAGATTATCTAATGACCTATGGAATTTCTGCTGATAGAATTTCTGTATTAAGTTATGGTAAAGAGAGACCAGTAGATTCAGGCTCTAATCCATTGGCTTGGTCTAAGAACAGAAGATCAGTAACAGTAAAAGCTAACTAGTTTAATCAATTTTAAAGACCCTAACACTCGTTAAGTGTATAGGGTCTTTTTTTTGCCATCATTATAATTACTACTAATAATATTATGTGTAATTACAAAATATTAATTAGATTAAAATTAATATTTCTATTTTTTTTTATATTTAATTTTGCTTTAGCTGATAATCACAACTTATATGAAGTGCTTAAGCTGATACAAAAAGATTTAAAAACTTTAGAAAAAGCAGTTTACTCTGGATCATCACAAAATAATTCAAATAATCAAACCAACCTTAATGAAAATTCAGAGGATGTTTTAACAAGACATTTATTGAAGTTATCTGAAATAGAAAGTCAGTTTCAAGAATTAACTAATAAATTTGAAGAAATAAATTTTAAATTGGATAAATTATCAAATAGGCTTTCCAAGGTTCAAGCAGATAATCAAATAAGATTCAGAGACATTGAGAACGGCCTTTCCTCTGGTGAAATAAATAAAAAATTAACATCTAATGAAAATAATCAGTCAAAAGAAATTCTACCAGGATCTTCACAACCACAAGACTTAGGCTCTATTTCATATAAGGATACAGAAAATAATCAAACAACACAACAAATACAATCTGTAGAAACTACTTCTACTATAGTAACTGAAACATTTCAGGCAGAAGAAACCATACTTCCAAAAGAAGAGACCGCTGAAAAGCAATATGAATTTGCAACTAGTTTCTTAAAAGTTGGAGATTACAGTACTGCTGAAAGAGCATTTAGAGAGTTTGTAATGACTAACTCTGAGCATGAGCTAGCTGGAAACGCCCAGTATTGGTATGCTGAAACGTTTCGAATTAGACAGCTTTACACTGACGCAGCCAGTGCTTATCTTGAAGGATATCAAAAATATCCAAAAGGCGAGAAGGCTCCTATAAATTTATTAAAACTTGGTGTATCAATGGTTCAGATAGGAGAAAAAGAGCAAGGTTGTAAAATGATTGAAGGAGTTGAAAAACAATATCCAAAAGCTAATCAATCTGTGCTTCAAAAAGCAAAGTATGAATCCAAAAAATTTGAGTGTACAAAGCAAAACTCATAAAAAAATATTAAAACATCTTAAAGATAAAAAAATATCAAAAATATTTAATCAATTTGAAAAAAATATTAAGCTTAGTAAAGGATTGGCAGTAGCTGTTTCTGGGGGACCTGATAGTTTATCTTTAGCTTTTTTAGCAAAATGTTTTGCATTAAAGAATAAAATAAATAACAAGTATTTTATCGTAAATCATAAACTTCGAAAAGATGCCTCAAAAGAATCAGTGATTGTAAAAAATATGCTTAAAAACGTAGGCATAGATTGCAAAATTCTTAAATGGAATGGAAAAAAACCAACAAGCAATATTCAATCTCAAGCTCGAGATAAAAGATATTCTCTGTTAGTAAAAGAATGTAAAAAAAATAAGATTAAAGACTTATTAATAGGTCATCATTTTGATGATTTATTGGAAAATTTTTTAATTAGAATTATAAGAGGAAGTGGATTAAAAGGATTAATTTCACTAAGTAAAAAAACAAAATATAAAAATCAAAATTTGAATATTTTAAGGCCATTACTAGATCAAGAAAAAGAAGATTTAATATATATTTCAAAAAAAGTATTCAATTTTTATATTAAAGACCCTTTTAATATCAATGAAGATTTTAAAAGAACACGAATTAGAAATTTACTTTTATCACTTAAAAAGGAAGGATTAGATAAAAAAAAAACTATGCTGACTATTAGCAATTTAAAAGACACAGACAATTCAATTAGATTTTATGTGAATAAAAATCTAAAAGAAAATGTAGTTTTTAAAGAAAAAAAGAATGTTTTTATTTTAAATAAAAATTTTTTTGACCAATCTCACGAGATAATTTTTAGGTCTTTAATGTATATCATACAAGTGATAGGTAATAAATACTATCCTGTTAGGGGAAAAAGCATCAAAAATCTAATTATGAATATTAATACAAAATCATTTTCAAAAGTTACCTTGGGAGGTTGCTTTATTGATAGAGTTAATGAAACCATATTAATATCTAAAGAAATTTAAAATTATGCCCAAAATTCAAGTAATTTTGACACTTTGACACTTGTTTAATTATCAATAATTACTATCTTATACTCATGAATATTAAAAATTTAGCAATGTGGGCAGTAATCGTTTTTTTAACGATTGGACTTTATAATATGTTTAAAAACCCTCAATCAAATATTAGAGGAAATGATACAATTATATTTTCAGAATTTTTATCAGCTGTTGATGAAGGTGAAGTAGTTAAAGTTGAAATACAAGGTAATAATATTAGAGGAGTTCTTTCTAATGGAAATTCATTTTCCACATATTCACCCAATGATCCAAATTTAATAGAAAAATTATCTGAAAAAGGTGTTAGCATCGCCGCTTCACCAATGGAAGATAAAATGCCTTCTCTATTTGGAGTTTTATTATCATGGTTTCCAATGCTTCTATTAATAGCTGTTTGGATTTTCTTTATGAGACAAATGCAAGGAGGAAAAGGTGGAGCAATGGGATTTGGTAAGTCTAAAGCCAAAATGATGAATGAACTTAAAGGAAAAGTTACATTTAATGATGTTGCTGGTGTAGAGGAAGCAAAAGAAGAAGTTGAGGAAGTTGTAGAATTTTTAAAAGATCCAAAAAAATTTAGTAGACTGGGTGGCAAGATACCAAGAGGATGTCTATTAGTTGGTCCTCCAGGCACTGGAAAGACTTTACTTGCGAGAGCAATTGCCGGAGAAGCTGGTGTTCCTTTTTTTACAATTTCAGGATCTGACTTTGTAGAAATGTTTGTTGGCGTAGGAGCTTCAAGGGTAAGAGATATGTTTGAACAAGGTAAAAAACATTCTCCATGTATTATCTTTATCGACGAGATAGATGCAGTGGGGAGAAGTAGAGGAGCAGGTCTCGGTGGTGGAAATGATGAAAGAGAACAAACTTTAAACCAATTATTGGTTGAAATGGATGGTTTTGATACTAACGAAGGAGTAATAATAATTGCTGCAACAAATAGACCAGATGTATTAGATCCAGCTTTATTAAGACCAGGAAGATTTGATAGACAAGTTGTAGTTTCAAACCCGGATATTATTGGTAGAGAAAAAATATTAAAAGTTCATATAAAAAAAATAAAGATGGCTCCGGATGTAAATTTAAGAACAGTTGCGAGAGGAACGCCTGGTTTTTCAGGCGCTGATCTTGCAAATTTAGTTAACGAAGCAGCTTTACTTGCAGCTAGAAAAAATAAGAGAATTGTGACTTATACTGAATTCGAAGAGGCTAAAGATAAAGTTATGATGGGAGCTGAAAGAAGATCTATGGTTATGACGGAGGATGAAAAAAAATTAACTGCATATCATGAAGGAGGACACGCTTTAGTTTCTTTTAATATGCCTAGTTATGATCCAATTCATAAAGCTACAATAATACCTAGGGGAAGAGCACTTGGTATGGTAATGAACTTACCTGAGAGAGATAAACATGGTCACTCAATTAAATATCTTAAAGCTAGATTAGCAGTTTGTTTCGGTGGAAGGGTTGCGGAAGAGCTTATATTTGGCAAAGACAATATATCTACAGGCGCTGGTGGTGGTAGTGGATCTGACATAAATCAGGCCACTCAACTAGCTAGAGCTATGGTTACAAAATATGGAATGAGTGATGAATTAGGTCCTGTAGAATATGGAGAAAATCAAGAAGAAGTATTTTTAGGAAGATCTGTAACTCAGACACAAAGTGTTTCAGAGGCAGTTGCTCAAAAAATAGATAAAGAAATAAGAAAGTTAGTTGACGAAGGTTATAATCAAGCAAAACAAATCCTTTCAACTAAAATTGACGACTTACACAAAATAGCTAAGGCTTTACTAACTTATGAAACTTTAACAGGTGAAGAAATCGAAAACATAATAAACAAGAATAAATATCCAACAAACAAAGACGATTTGAAGGTAGATGAGGATAAAGACTCTTCAGCTCTTGGTGCGATAGGATTAAAACCAAAAATAGTCCATTAATTGATAATGAAAAAATATTACACTCGAGTGTGTAATTTTTATTATGGAAAAAATTCAAAAAAACTAGTCCAACAAAAAAAAGCTTATCCTTTAAAAGGAAACATAGAAATTTCTTTTGATAAAATTGAAATCTTAACGAAAAAATTTTCAAAAACTATTCATATAAAAGATATTAAGAATTTATCTAAAAATTTGAAAAAAAAAGTAAATAGAGATTTAAAAATAATTACTAAAAAAAATAAAAATTTTTCTAATTTTCATTTTAATAAAAATCCTAATATAATGGGCATATTAAATTTAACACCAGACAGTTTTTCAGATGGAGGAAAGTTTAATAAAAAAAATTTGGCAAATAAACAAATAATCAATTTAATAAAATCAGGATCTGATATTATTGATATTGGTGGTGAGTCTACAAGACCAGGATCTAATGAAATTACTCAAAAATTAGAATGGAAAAGAATTAAACCAATATTAATAAAGTTTGGAAAAAAATTTCCTTTATCTTTAGACTCAAGAAAATCTGAAGTTATAGAAAAAGGAATAAAAAAAGGAGTAAAGTTAATCAATGATATTTCAGGTTTAGAACATGATAAACGAACTTTAACGATTTTAAAAAAAAATAATGTACCTTTTATAATTCATCATATTCAAGGGAATCCTAAAAACATGCAATTAAATCCAAAGTATAAAAATGTAATATTAGACATATATGATTTTTTTGAAAAAAAAATATTATATCTAAGAAAAGTGGGAATAAAGCATAATAAAATAATTTTAGATCCAGGAATAGGTTTTGGAAA
>CACDHZ010000021.1 GCA_902552705.1 uncultured Pelagibacteraceae bacterium | reverse complement strand
ATCTACTGAATTATTTAAAATTATATCACCATCGCCTTTGATATCCAATTTATTTTTAGAAAATTTAATTTTTATTTTATGGTTTTCTAATTTAATTTGATTTGTGTAATTTGGAAAATAATTTTGTAAAGAAGATAATTTTTTATTAATAATTATGTTATCTATATCTAAACTTGTATCTAATTTTAAATCTAAAAATTTAAATTTCTTGTCTATAATGAAAGAAAAATCATTTTTAGAACCAAATCTTAAATCTTTGATGTCTAAATTATTTAAAAAATCACCAATTAACCATTTAATATTTTGAAAATCATAATTTTCTACATTATTTATGACATTTCCTTTAACTAAAAACGACTGATTCTTTTTTTTTACTTCAATTAATTCTGAAAAGTATTTAATTTTATTAAAGTTAGTTTCTATATTAGTTAATAAATATTCGTCTTTAGTTATATTAAATGCAAAACTTAAGTCCTTAGCTTTATATTGATTAAAAAAATTTAGTTTTGCTTTTTTTATAAATCCTATAATTTTATAATTATCTTTAATTTTTTTTTTTTCTGGATCAAAATTTAGAAAAATATCTGCAGATAATTTTCCATCTCTTATTATATTATCCAATAAAAAGAGTTGGGGAGAATTTTGAAATAATTTTGCAAGGGATATTGCATCTTTAATATTAATTTCTCTTGTTGATATATTTAGATCATCAATAAAGAAGTCACCTTTAAATAAAGATATTAAGGATGCTTCTGTTTTAATATTTTTTATATCTAAATTGCTATCAGATATTAATATTCTTGGATTTTTGGTAGATATTTTAATTGATAGTTTTAAAGGATTTAAAAGATAATTTACATCATTTAATGATAAATCAATATCTTTATTAATTTTTAAAATATTTTTTAAGATTATATCGTTAAATTTATTTGTTTTTATTCCAAAAAAACTTAAGTAAGCAATGGTTAAAATAATAATTAAAGTTAATATAAAAAAAAATTTATTGATTAACTTAATCATTATCTGTCAAACCAGCTCCAGCACTGTTTAATTTGGATTTCTCATCCTCTTCAACAAATGTTTCTTCAGAAAATTTATAGAGTTCTTTCCATTCTTTTTCTTCAAAAGAATCTTTATTTTCTTTAAAATTGATCAAAACATCATTTCCTACTTCAATAATTCCCTCTTCAGATGAATTTGAATACAAACTGTGATTATAATTTAATAAGAAAATTTTATTATCTATTTTTAATTGTATTTTTTTTCCAATAACCTCGGAAGCTCTACTTATAAATGGTAAGAATAATAATGGATATGCTATTTTTTCAAATTTTATGAGATTTAAATTTTCTAAAGACCTTGACTGATCTAAAAAGCTTAGTCCCGCTATTATGGGACAAAATTCTAGAATATCGTTTTTATTCTCATTATTAATAAGACTCAAATTTTCAAATTTTTTTTTTTTCTTAACTTTAAAATAATGATTTAAATTTTTTATTCCTGGTAATCCGAACATCTCTAGCATTCTAATATTTTTTCCAACTTCTTCAGCTATGCCCCAAGAATATCCAGCAGCTCTTGTTGATCTTTTGGATACAGTTTCAATTTCACTTAGTGATTTCATCTTATTTTTTTAGTTATATACCCACTGATCGTCATAATTTTTTAATTGCTGAGGTAATGGTGCTCCTTGAAACATACATATTCGTAGCCATTTATCTGATCTAGGATCAAATTTTAAAGCTCCAAAAAAAGAGAGCTTTAATCTTAACATATCAATTGGTACTATCGATTTTCCTATAGTATTATCTTGAATTTCAGAATAAGGAAACTTTTCAACTATAAAAGCTCTTCTTACAACATGTCTAAATTCAGGACATTTAGCTAAAAATCTATCTATCGTTAAAGTATTTTTGAATACTGAAAGTTTGTTGTAAAGTTTTTTTATATCTCTTGCTATAGCTAATGGTTGTTCCAATTCTGATCCATTGTCTAAAAATCTATCAGCTAATCTTGGTTCTTCTTTGTTTTTTGATATAAACCAAAAATTTTGATTATTTTCATTTTTTGAAAAATCTATATTTAATATTTTAGAATATTTATTTTCTAATATTTCTTTTAGTTCAATGACAGTTCTATTTGTGGGTATGGTAAAATATTTTTCCTCTTCAGAGCTCATCTTGTTGACCAAAGGATTTATGATATCATCATATGGTTCCATCATCATTGAAACAATATACTCTATACATTCATCTCTGGTATTTTTCTCTAACCATAAATAAATATTGTTAAAAGCGTATTCATCTGAAAAATCAAATTTGTTTTCAATAAAATCAATAAATAAATGTAAATCACTTAATAATGATTTAATTTTTTTTTGTTGATATTCGCTCTCAGTATTCCAGGATGTTATATTTTTTAAAGATTTTTTTAAGTATTTCTTAAATAAATTCTGATCTTTATTTTTCACATTTTTAATTTCTCTAATTTTTTTTAAAGCTGTTTCCCTTGCATAAATCCAATTATTTAAAAGTGTAGGATGATTCACAATAAAAGGTGCCATTCCTAAACCAGTGGAATTTCCTATCCCCAAATTTCTACAAATTTCAAGATCTAAATTTACAGCTTTTTTAGGATTTTTATTTTTTGCAACATGATTTACTTGATCAAAAGTAAATTGTCTTACCAAATAAACTAGCATCATTTCAAGACGAAAAGGACCATATATTTCCTTTCTGTTTTTAATTCTAAATCTGTCAGCCAAACCAAACTTACCTGATCCATAAACTGCGGTAGTTCTATAAAGATATCCAACTTTTAATAACAAATTTAAATCTGGTTGATTACCTTCACTTAAACAATCGACTACATGATTAAATAATCGTAATGATTTATTAGCTCTTGATAATGTTAATTCTTTATATGAAAGTCTTCCTACTTCTTGTTTGGGTACCTCATTTTTTAATCTTTCAATATCATGTTTTTTAGGAACTCCATCATATAGAGTAAAGGCTGCATCCCATTTTGTAGCTATAACTCTATCAGATCTTTCATCTTCATTGAGCTCGTTGGCAAAACAAATCAAAGAATAAACTCTTTGATCTTTTTTAAAAGAATAGATTGCTACACCGTAACCAAATTCATTAATATCAAATAAATCTCTTTTGTATTCCCAGTCTTTAAATTCTTTAAGAAAACTTCTTAAAAAAGATAATTTTGACTGATGAAAAGAACCAAGTCTAGATAATTTCATGATTACATTGGGGTTTCTTAATTGAACTTCCATTAATTAATACCTTTATAAAAATTATACCAATTATTACCCAATATTCCGTCTACTTCTTCTTTATTAAATCCCACTTTTTTTAATCCAAAATTTAAATTTTTAAAACCTCTTGCGTCTAAAAACCAATCTGGTTGTTTCGGAAATCCAGGCTTATTTTTAGAACCTTCTCCATAGTTTTTTACTTTTGCCCATGTTCCGTTTCTCATCCATTCTACAATATTATCAGGTTGCTCTAAACATAGATCACTTCCGATTCCAATATTTTTTACACCCATAATTTCTGCTGTTCTAGCAGTCATCTCACAAAAACTTTCCAAAGTACAATTAGTTCCATTTTTTAAATGATGTGCATATAAAGATAGACCCAGCATACCTCCACTATCAGCTAAGGTTTTTAACAAATCATTAGATTTATTTCTTTTAGCTGAATGCCAAAACTTTGGATTTGCGTGAGTGATTGCAATCGGTTTCTCGCTAATGTTTATAGCATCCAAAGTACTTTGTTCAGCTGAATGCGACATATCAATTACAATGCCCACTCTATTCATTTCTTTTATAACCTCTCTTCCAAAATTGGTAACCCCACTATCAACTTTCTCATAACATCCCGTAGCTAATAAAGATTGATTGTTATATGTGAGCTGCATAAATCTACATCCTTGTCTGTATACTTTTTCAACTAAACTAATATCATCTTCAATTGGTGAGCAGTTTTGAAAGCCAAAAAAAATTGCTGTCTTATTTTCCTTTTTTGCCTTTTCAATATCTTTAAAATCTTTACCTAAAAAAATTAAGTCTGAATTTTCTTTGAAATGCTTATTCCAACTATCAATTATTTTTTGCAATTCGTCAAAATCTTCGTGATAAACAATCGTTACATGAACAGCGTCTAATTCAGCTTCTCTGTTTATTTTAAAGATTTTTCTGGACCAATTGCAATACTGTAAATTATCAATCTTAAAATTCATTTATTTTTATTAAAATTTAAGAATATCAATAAGCTGCATAAATTCTATAATTTTATTGAAATATAAGCTTTAATTTGAAATAACCATTTAGGTGAAAAAAATTAACGCCTAATGCTTAAAAATAAATCATATAAAGTTTCTATAGTCATGGGAAGCCAGTCGGACTTTAAAACGATGAAACTATGCCAAAAAATGCTTAGATTATTAAATGTTAAATTTGAGACTAAAATAATCTCAGCTCATAGAACGCCTAAAAGAATGTATGAATATGCAAGAAATGCTGAAAGAAACGGTATAGGTGTTATTATTGCTGGCGCAGGAGGTTCTGCTCATTTACCAGGAATGATTTCATCTTTAACGTCTCTTCCAGTTTTAGGAGTTCCTATAGAAAGTAAAAAACTTAAAGGTTTAGATAGTCTTCTTTCAATTGCACAAATGCCAAAAGGCATCCCTGTTGGAACATTAGCGATAGGTGAGGATGGAGCAATTAATTCTGCATTATTAGCTGCATCTATAATTTCACTTAATGACACTAAAATTAAAAACAATCTCAAAAAATGGTTATCAAACCAAAGTAAGTCGGTTAAAAAAAGACCTAAATAATTTTAATATGTCAAAAATTACTTTGGGTATCATAGGTGGCGGTCAATTGGGTAGCATGCTAGCTTTAGCAGCAAAAAAAATAAATATAAAAACTGTAATCTTTTCTGATGACAAGGAATCTCCAGCACAAAGATTTTCAGATAAATTTATTTATGGTAAATATGATGATCAACAAAAAATTAATGAATTTGTAAATGAAGTAGAAATTATAACTTATGAATTTGAAAATATTCCCTATAAAACTCTCAATAAAATTAATAAATTAAAACCAGTTTTACCTAAGCCATCTGTAAATAGAATCATTCAACATCGGTTAGCTGAAAAAGACTTTATAAATAAATTAAATATTAGAACTACCAAATACATATCTATTGAAAAAAAATCTCAAATTGATGCTTTACAAGATTTTCTTCCCGGTTTACTCAAAACTACTACTCTTGGATATGATGGAAAAGGACAATATTTAATTAATTCAACAACAGATGTAAAAAGTTTAAATATTGATTTTTCAAGAGGCTATATTTTAGAAAAATTAGTCAAACTAAAGAAAGAAATATCAATAATCATTACAAGATTTAACAGTAAAAAATATGAAATATATGAACCAATTGAAAATATTCATGAAAATCAGATATTAAAAGAGTCTAAAATTCCCGCAAGTATTGATGACAAACTTTTACAACTTTCTAAATCATGGGCGATACAAATTTCTGAGGAACTTAAATATATTGGAACTTTATGTGTTGAATTTTTTATTGATAGAAATGATAATCTTTACGTTAATGAAATAGCTCCAAGAGTCCATAATTCAGGACATTTAACAATTAATGCTTATAATATTAGTCAATTTGAAAATCATATACGAGCTGTTTGTGGATTAGAACAAATTACCCTAAAAAAATTATCTAATGCTAAAATGATAAATATAATCGGCAATCAAATTACTAATTATAGAAATAAAAACTTTACCAAAAATGAATTTTTTTTTGACTATCATAAAAAAGAAATAAAAGATAAAAGAAAAATGGGTCATTTAACTATAATCTGTAAATAAAAAATTATATAAATGCTTAAATCAATAGAAGGTAATTTTGATAACCTTAAAGTTCATGAACTTCTTGATAAGCATTTTATTGAATTAAGATCGGTCTCTCCAGAAGGAAGTGCTCATGTTCTTGATATATCTGGTTTAAAAGATCCATCCATAAAATTTTGGAGTTTATGGGAAGAAAATAATTTAATAGGATGTGGTGCTATTAAATTTTTAAGTAAAGAGCATGGTGAATTCAAATCAATTAGGGTTAGTGATGAATTTAAAGGTAAAGGGAATGGATTAAAAATTATTAATCACTTAATAAATGAAGCTAAAAATTTAGGTATTAAAAGATTGAGCTTAGAAACTGGTGCTGGAAAATTTTTTTTAGCAGCCAGAAAATTATTTAATAAGTGTGGTTTTAGGACCTGCGATCCTTTTTCCCACTATAAAGAAGATATTAATTCTGTTTATATGACATTGTTAATTAACAACAATTAGACCTTTAATTATTTATTTTATTTAATTTAGTTGACAAAACCCTAATAAATCTAAACAAAGCATACATTGCTTAATTATAAGTAATAAAAGTAACGTAACAAAAAGTAAGAAAATAAATATGAGTCTACAAGGAAAAGTAAAATGGTTCAATCCAACCAAGGGTTTTGGTTTTATTGAAAGAGAAGATAAAGAAAAAGATGTATTTGTTCATGTTTCAGCTGTGAGAGATGCTGGTATGAACGGTTTAGATGAAGGTCAAGCTTTGACTTTTGATGTTCAAGATGGTCCTAAAGGTCCTTCTGCGGTAAATTTAAAAACTGCATAATTTTCACACTTTCTATTGGCTGTAATTTTTTAATTAAATTATTTTCATAATTTAATTAATGATTCAGCCAATACTCTTCATTTTTTTCTAAGAAATTTATCCACAATAATATTAAATTGATCTGGTTTTTCTAGATGAACATTGTGTGAGCAATCCTCAATTATTTTTAAATCACTATTGGGAATATTATTATTTAATGTTTCTACTTGATTAAAATTATAAGCACGATCCTTCTTTCCCCAAATTATCAATGTTTCATTTTTGATATTTTTTAAATTTTCAACTCCATTCCAATTCTTCATAGCAATGAATCCGTTATCTACAGCTTCAATTGATGTTTGGGTTCCAGCCTCCTCACATAAATAAAAATATTCTGCTTTATCTTCTTTTACAAACCAAGTTTTTGCGATTCTGTCAGCAGTAATTTTTAAACCATCAACTTTTAACTTTTCTCTAGATTCGTTGATACTTTCAAATCTTCCAGGAATATTTCCTCTTGGACCAGTGCCATAACATATTAGTTTTAATATTTTTTTATCTGATAATCTTACAATTTCTTGCGCTATCATTCCTCCCATAGAGTGCCCTAATAAATTAAAATTTTTTATATTTTTCTTGTCTAGTGAATAAAGTATCGATTTAGCCATACATTCTATTGTATTACAGGATTTCAAATTACTACTTTTGCCAAAACCTGGTAACGCTGGTGCAATAACTCTAAAATTATCTTTAAAAAATTTAATTTGAGGGCCCCACATATCTGATGAGCCTAAAAACCCATGAACTAAAACTAAAGGAGTTCCATTTCCAACATCCTCAACAAATATATCTTGCATATTTAAAATTTACTAATAATCATTAAATATATCACTTATGTCTAAAAGAAAAATAACAAAGTTTATTCGTTTAAAATTTAGAACTTTCAAAGAAAAATAATTATATTTATGATTGGTATTTTAGGTGGAATGGGAACTCAAGCAGGTTTAGATTTTTGTAACAAGTTAGCTATGCTTAATAGAGGTAAGATTGATCAAGAGTATCCTTTATTTATGCTTTATAATAAATCAAATATTCCTGGAAGACCAGAGTCAATAGGTGTTCAAACAAAAATTTTTTCAAATCTTAAAAAAAATAAAAAAAATCTTGCTAAATATAATAAAGTTTTAAAAAGTTTACTTAAAGGTTGTCAATTACTTGAAAAAAGTGGATGTAAATTTATTGTAATACCATGCAATACAGCTCATTATTGGTATAAAGATCTTCAAAAAAAAATTAAAATTCCAATAGTAAATATGCCTAAAGAAGTTTTTTTTCATACAAAAAAAAACTGTAGAAAAAATTCTAAAATTGGTCTTCTTGCAACAGAGGGTACATTAAAAACTAAAATTTACGATAAACTGTTTACAAAAAATTTTACATTACTTAAACCATCAGAGACTCTTCAAACAAAATCTGTAAATAAAACAATTAAATACGTAAAAATGGGAAATATAAAGTTAGCAGAAAAATCTATTAAACCAGCAATTAATTATTTACTAAAAATGAAATGTAAAAAAATTATACTTGGTTGTACAGAACTACCAATAGCTATTTTTGCTTTTAAATCTTTCAAAAAAGTTAAATTATCAAAAATATTTTTAGATCCCAACTTAATATTAGCCACATCATCAATGCTTAAATATAAGAAAAGCTGTGAATAAAATAAAAAAAAAACCCTACGTCATATATTTGGCAGAAATTATTTACCGAAATATAGCTAGTATAAAAAAGAAAAATCCAGATATCTCGAATATAGACGCAATTGAAGGATTTATAGGTACTGAATTATATAATGATATAAGTAGTGGTAAATTTCATGATAATTGGTTTAGAGATTTAGAAAATAAAAAATACATTGATCAAGATACAGGCGAAAAAATTCCAGATGAAACTATTAAGCTTTTAAAAATACAAAAAGATATGACCACTAAACAATTATTTAAATATCCAGAATTATATTATGCAAAAAGCTCTTTTCCTCTTGAAACTTCACAGCGTGCTTTTAATTACTTATGGAGAATGTGTGAAAGTTATGAGCTTTGGTCTAAAGAGTCAGGTAATTCGGAAACGTTATCTTTGAATATTATTGAATAGTTAAAGTATCAGTCGTTTTTGATTTCTCTATATGTTTTTTAACAGTTTTAAAAAAAATATTTGGGTCTTCTTTGGTGTCAGCTCTCTCTTCAATTTTTTCTAATATGATTTCAGCATTTTCAGATGGAGACTTTCCTGTTATTTGTTTAACGGCATAGCTTGTTCCATATGATAGCCCTGCTTGTAAAGCATTGCCTGTAGATGAAAGTGTATAAGCCGGCCCTAAAAGAGCGGTATTTTGCACACAACCATTAAGAAATATTAATAAAATATAAATTTTTTTCATTTTAACAGAATCAAACTTATATTCTTTTATGTGTTTTGATTTTTAAGACAATAACTAAAATTGACTAAAATTAGTTTTTACCTATTTTTTTTTAGCTTCTGAGTTGTATTTAATTTGTTAGATTTAATTTTTTTCTAACCTCTGTGATTCGAATCATCAAAAGATTACGTAATTTCTCTTCTTCCTTATCTTCCTTAAAATTTTCTACTAAATTTTGCCCAATACTTTTGCCTGTTTTCATAGTTACTATTTGATCAGAACCATAACTCAATCCTGCTTGTAGAACATTTCCAGTAGATCCAAGCGTATAGGCTGGCCCCAATAAAGCAGTGCTTTGAGCACACCCATTTAATAGAATTAATAATAGTCCTAAACTTATAATTTTTTTTAAAAACATACTTCTCTGAATCATATTAAATATTATAAAAAAATACAACTCAAGCTCGAAAGTGTTCATTATGACTGTAAAATTGCTCAATTTACAATGAAATTTAATTTATAAGTAAAAATGATTAAAATTTTTCCATTTATTTTCATACTTTTATGGTCTTCAGCTTTTGTTACAACAAAACCTATAATAGACAATAGTGATCCTTTTTCTGCCTTAGCTTTTAGATTTTTTTTTGTAGCTATTGGTTTTTTTTTTTTTACAATTTATTCCAATAAAAAGATTTATATTAATTATAAAATTTTTTTACCTCATCTTTTTACTGGAGTGTTATTTCACGGATTTTATCTAGGTGGTGTTTTTTATTCTGTCTCGATTGGAATGCCAACTGGTGTAACTGCATTAATAGTTACTTTACAACCAATTTTAACTAATATTTTAGCAAGCAAAATTTTAAATGAAACTGTCTCATTCAAACAATGGGTTGGAATATTTTTAGGTTTTGTTGGTGCATTGTTAGTTTTGGGATTTGATATTGGGAATGATTTACCATTAATAGGAATAATATCGTCTTTTATAGCATTAATTGCTATTACCAGCTCTACAATATTACAAAAAAAAATTTCAAATAATTTACCTTTATCTGTTAGTAATCTATACCAGGCAATTGGTGGTTGTTTATTTCATCTGTTAATCCTAATATTTTTTATTGATCCATATATTAACTTAAATACAACCTTTCTAATGGCTATGAGCCACCAAATATTTCTAGTATCATTTGGAGCGTTTACAATTTTAATGTTTTTAATAAAAAAAAATTCAGCTAGTAAAACTGTATCTATATTTTTTTTAATACCAGCAACTACAGCTATAATTGCATGGTTATTTTTAAATGAAACCTTAAATAATTTAGATATTGTAGGTTTTATTATAGCTACTTTTGGTGTTTATGTTGCTACAAGAAAAAATTAATTCTAAATACTTTTGTAACCATATTCTAAACAAGAGTCTGAAATAGAATGATATAATGACTCACCAAAGCTTCTTAACGTTAGTATTCTAACTTTATAAGGATCTTCTTTTAACATATCAATTGTAACTGCAATCCCATTAAAAGTTGAATTTAAACTATTGTTTTTTCTCAAATCATTAAAATTAAAGGGACATCCTTTTTTTAAAACTTCTTTAACATTTTTTCCTTCCAATTCAATAATGGCTCTTGAATGAGATATATCTGTAACAGCAAAGTCATTTGCATCAAAATTTTTTAAAATTTCCTCTAAAAGTTTTTGTTTTGAAGAAATTATAAACCAATTATTAGGTGCGTTCCAAATAATTCTTGTATTTTCATTAGAGCTCACATCTAAGACTCTATTCTTAAAATTTAAATTATCTATTTTTAAATTTTCTAAAGATATAGAAGATTTTTTATATTGATTTATTTGAACAATTAATAAATTTTTTTTTTCTTCTAGAATTAATAAATCTTTTTCTTTTTTATTTTCAGTATCACCATATAAACCTTTTGTATGGATATTGGCTAAAGCAGAAATTGATGTCATGACCTTACCCTTTCTCCTTTTGGATCGACATAATGTGATGAAACAATTTCAACAGGTATAATTTTATTTTTTAATGGAGACATCGCAAATAATTTTTGACCTATCATTTTTTTTCCATCTTTTAAGATTGCTAACGAAAAGGGATTATCAAATTCAACGCTCCAACAAGATGCTGA
The DNA here is from genome assembly GCA_902552705.1 of uncultured Pelagibacteraceae bacterium. Classification (GTDB taxonomy): domain Bacteria; phylum Pseudomonadota; class Alphaproteobacteria; order Pelagibacterales; family Pelagibacteraceae; genus Pelagibacter. The sequence goes on along the minus strand of CACDHZ010000021.1, from coordinate 165 downwards.
GATATGACCTAACTTAGGGTTTGGTGCTTTAGCTTTAGGGTCTTTAACTAAATGTGAGCCTTCAGGAATGCTTGTTCTTTTATCTATAGGTACAACGCCTACTACTTTTTGTCTATCTTCAGCTATAAAAGCTTTTCTATTTAAAGATCTTTTTCCAATAAAATC
>CACDHZ010000020.1 GCA_902552705.1 uncultured Pelagibacteraceae bacterium | reverse complement strand
ACAAGAAATACTTAATAATATCAATGGCTTAGAAAATGTTAAAGTAATCAGACCTGGATATGCGATAGAATATGATTATGTTGATCCTAGAGAACTGTTTTTAACGCTTGAGACAAAAAAAATAAAAAATTTATATCTAGCAGGTCAAATAAACGGAACAACTGGCTATGAAGAGGCTGCTGCGCAAGGTTTAATCGCAGGAATTAATGCTGCCTTATCATTAAAGAATGAGGAGCCTTTCATCCTGGACAGATCTGAAGCATACATAGGTGTTATGATTGATGATTTAGTAACAAAAGGAGTAGCAGAGCCTTATAGGATGTTTACATCTAGAGCAGAATATAGATTAAGCCTAAGGTCAGATAATGCTGATTTAAGACTTACGAAAAAAGGGATTAATATAGGCCTGATCAGCAATAAACGTGAAGAAATTTTCAAAGAAAAATTTGATAAAATTAATAAAATTAAACTACAAATGTCTCAAGCAATTATATCGCCAACAAAAGCTGAAAACCATGGTATTAGAATTGCAAAAGATGGAATATTGCGATCTGCAGAAGAAGTATTAACTCATAAAGATGTAAATATGAATAAAATTCGGAAAATTTGGCCAGAAATATATAATTACGGGCCTGAAATTGATGAGCAAATTGAAATTAATTCCCACTATATAGGATATTTGAAGAAGCAAAAAGCTGACATTTTAGCTTTTAAAAGAGATGAAAACTTAGCAATTCCAGACAATCTAGATTATGATAAATTTTCAGGATTATCAAACGAGGTTAAGGCTAAATTTAAGCAAATTAGGCCAAAAACAATGGGTCAAGCACTAAGAATTGACGGAATTACCCCAGCGGCAGTGTATATTTTGTTGTCACATGTAAAAAGAAAGTCTATTAAGCATATAGCTTAATGGATGATTTAATCAAAAAATACCCACTATTAGACAGTATAAAAGTTTCACGTGAAACGTGTTTAGACTTTAGCAAATTTTTATCTATGATAAAGGAAAAAAATGATAAAATTAATTTAATTAGTAAAAAAGATACAATAAATAACGTTATTATGGATAGACATATAATAGATTGTGCACAAATTATTGATTTTATTGATTTAAATTGTAATACAACCTATGATTTAGGAAGCGGAAGTGGTTTTCCGGGCATTGTTACAGCTATAATAGCAAAAAATGAGAAAAAAAAAATAAAAGTGAATTTATGTGAAAAAAGTTACCACAAGGCAGCTTTTTTAAAAACTGTTTCAAAAGAACTTAATTTGAATACTGAAATATTCCAAAAAGATATTTTTAAAATAAAAAAAATAAAGACCGGCACTATAATGGCTAGAGCTTTTAAACCCTTAACAGAAATTTTGGATTTAGTTTGTAATAATTTTGAAGAATATAAAAACTTAATTGTATTTATGGGAAAGAGTGGTGAAAAAATATTGGAAAAAAATTTAAAAGAATGGGACTTTAAATTTGAGAAAAAAAAAAGCATTACAAGTCAAGAGTCATTTTTGTTAAATATTACAAATATAAAAAAAAAATAAATTATAAATGCAAATAATTTCAGTAATTAATCAAAAGGGTGGAGTTGGTAAAACTACAACTGTTATAAATCTCTCTGCAGGTCTAGCGCATTTAGGAAAAAAAATTTTAGTTATAGATCTTGATCCCCAAGGTAATGCAACCACGGGACTTGGTTTATCAAATTTATCAAACTCTAATGAAACAATCTATGGAGTACTAAACGGTACAAATAATATTACAGGAGTTATAAAAAAAACAAATTTTAAAAATTTGGATATAATCACTTCTAATGTGGATTTGTCGGGCCTAGAAGTTGAGACTGCTGGAGACAATGAAAGAGCCTTTATTTTAAAGAGCAAATTAACCGCATATTTAAACGATTTTAGAACAAATTACGATTATATTTTAATAGATTGTCCTCCATCATTGAGCTTACTTACAGTAATGGCTTTAGTGACGTCGAATTCGTTATTAGTACCACTTCAGACCGAATTTTTTGCTTTGGAGGGAGTCACTCAATTAATAAAAACAATTGAACGAATAAAAGTAAATTTGAACCCTAATTTAGAAATTAGAGGAATACTATTGACGATGTATGACAAGAGAAATAAATTATCATCTCAAGTAGAAAAAGAAGCTAGAGATTTTTTTAATAAAAAAGTTTATACAACTGTTATACCCAGAAATGTTAGGCTATCAGAAGCACCGTCTCACGGTATGCCAGTTTTAATTTATGATAAAGCTTGTCCAGGAAGTAAATCTTATTTTAGTTTTACAGATGAGTTTATCAATCAAGAAAATTTAGGGAGTTCAGCTGCATAATGGACTCAAATAAGATAAAAAAAGGATTAGGAAGAGGATTATCTTCATTAATAGGTGAAACAAAAACAGAGACGAACATAAATAAATTAGCGATTAGTGATCTTACAAGTAATAAATTTCAACCAAGAAAAATATTTGATGAAGAAAATCTGCAGGAATTATCAAATTCAATAAAAGAACGAGGCATGATCCAACCAATCATTGTAAGAAAATCAAAAGATAATAGTGCTAAATATGAAATAATAGCAGGAGAGAGAAGGTGGTTAGCAGCACAAAAAGCAGGATTACATGAAGTACCTGTAGTAATTACTGATGCGGATGATTTAAAGTCCTTAGAATTTGCAATTATTGAAAATGTACAAAGAAACGATTTAACTGCTATTGAAGAAGCGCGAGGTTATCAGCGTCTTATTAAAGACTTTTCATATGATCAAGAAAAAGTCGCTAAATTTATTGGGAAAAGTCGAAGTCATATAGCTAATTTTTTAAGATTATTAGTTCTGCCAGAAAATATACTAAAATTGATTGAAGATAAAAAATTATCTGTAGGACATGCAAAAATTTTAATTGGGTTAGATAATATAGAATTTGTAGTAAAAAAAATTATAGAAAAAAATCTTTCTGTAAGACAAACAGAGAATTTTGTTAAAATCTTTAAATTAAAAAAACATCAAATTAAATCCTCAAAAAATGCAAATATTATTGCTTTAGAGAATTCAATTAGAGAAAAAATTGGATTAAATGTCTATATAAAAAATAAAAAAGATAATAGTGGTTCTATAATTCTAGAATATACGGATTTAGATCAACTTAACAAAGTTATCGAAATTATAAAATCTAATTACTGATTTTATTTGATTGATCAATTATAAAATTTGATAGAATATTTATTGAATTGTTCGAATATTTTTTAATTAAAAGTTCAATTTCATTTATTTCATAAATGAGTTTTTCCACGTTTTCATAAGACCAATTTTGCACTTGTTGTTTAACAACTTCTTTGTCTTTCCAGAAAATAGGTGGTTTAAAATTAGAAATTACTAAATCAATATTTCTTTTATCCTTCATTTCTTTGCAGAGCCTGAATAATCTTTTAGACTTTATTAAGAAATTTCTAATAATGATTATACAATCTTCAAGCGAATAATTGTTTTCGTTAAGAATTCTTATGGTTTTATTTTTATTTTTAGACAGACAAGAATCAATCAATTCAGAAACATCATAGTTTTCAGCTAAATTTGTAAGTCTCATGATATCACGTGAACTAACGTTGGATTTACCCTCAATATAGCTTTCTATTTTATTTAATTCATTATTTAGATTTTGCCTATCTCCTCTTGATCTATTGGTGATTAAATTTATTAATTCTCTTGAGATAGGTATTTTCTTCTCTTTAAAAAAAGCATTAACCATTGTAGATAAAGTTTGATTGTTATCTTCATAAAAAGGTACACATATTATTTCTTTACCTTTTTCAAATAAATTTCTAATTTTAGATTTTTTTTCAAGTGAATTTGAATTAAGAATTATTGTTAAATCAGTAATTTTTTTATCAATTATTTCTTCAATTAAATCTTTTATTTTATCTGTTGCTCTATTTATTATGATAAGTTTTTCTTTTTCAAAAAAAGATTTTGATAAAATATTATTAAAAAAATTGTCTTTGTCTCCAAGAACTTCAGACTCGTCATAAAGATGACAAGAGTTAGAATACTTAGTTTTAAATTTTTCTTTAATTATTTGATTTTTAAAACCTTGATTTTCTCCATAAAATAGAAAAAATTTATAATTAAGATTAATCTTATTTAATTCAAAGCTTTTGATAATCATTTTAAATCGATTGTAGTTTTATAATTATATCTTGCGAAATTTTGTTAATAATATTTTCTTGAATATCTTTTTTATATTTGTCTAAATTAGATTTGTTTTCTTGATTATTATAAACAAAATCTTTATTAAAATTTAAAGTGCTAATTAACAAATCTGAATCTTGATTAAATACTTTTACATTAACACTAATAATCATTTTATATGAGGAAACGTTTCCTTTGCCATCTTTTGATGAAATCATATTATTCATATTGGAAGATATTTCTAATTTATAACCTTTTTTATTACTATTATCTTTTGAAGTATAGTTTTTAAGTCTTTTAGATATTTTTTCTGTTAAATTATTTTTACTTACATTTTCAATATCTATTACATAATAAGATAATTCTTTAGTTGAAAATAATGGTTCATAGCCTGCACAACCATAAATTGCTAAAAAACAAAAATATAAAATTATTTTTTTCATTTTAATATTAAATTAATTAATCTTCCTTTAACATAAATCGTTTTTATTATCGTCGTATCTTTTAAATATTTTTTATATTTATCATTTTGTTGAATAATTTTTAACAATTCATTTTTATCAACATTTATATTGCATGTTTCAATACCTCTTTTTTTACCATTTAACTGAATAACTATTTCTAGTGTTTTTTTCTCTAAAACTTTTTTATCAACAATTGGCCAATTATAACTTTCTTTTTTCTGAATTTGACTTATGCATTCAGAGGCTAAATGAGGAATAACTGGACTCATAATTGTTAAGATTTTTACGTAGTTTTCTGTTAATACTGATTTACCAATTTTATTAATTTTAATTTTTGATAAAAAATTGTATGTCTCATGTAAATTTGCAATAATTACATTATAGTTAAAATTATCTAAATTTTTTGTTACTTTATCTATAGTTTCATTAGTAAATTTATTTAAATTTTCCTCAACTGACTTTTCTTTTTCAGATTTATTATCAGAAAAAATTTCATTTTTTATATTTTGATGCATCAACCAAAATTTATTTATAAATTTATAAGCCCCTAACATTCCTTGTTCAGACCATTGTACATCCTTCTCTGGTGGGCTATCTGAGAGTATAAAAAGTCTTACTGCATCTGCACCATAATTTGTAATTATTTCTTCAGGATCTATTGTATTTTTTTTTGATTTGGACATCGACTCTGAAGGACCAACTTTAACTTTTTTTTCAGGATGGCCTTTAACAAAATAATTGTTATTATTTGAACTCTCAACTTCATTAGGGTTAAGCCAAGAACCATTTTCATCTTGGTAAGTTTCATGACAAACCATTCCTTGTGTAAATAATCCTGAAAATGGTTCAGTAATATTAAATTCTTTATTTTTATCGCTTAATGCTAAAGTAAAAAATCTGGAATAAAGCAAATGAAGAATAGCGTGTTCTACACCACCTATATATTGATCAACTGGCATCCAGTAATCAATCTCATCTTTATCAAATCCATAACTTTCATTATTTGGGGAACAAAATCTAAGAAAATACCAAGATGAGTCAACAAAAGTATCTAAAGTATCAGTTTCAATATTACAATCTTCTCCATTAATATTAATTTTTTTCCATTTATGTTCATGTTCAAGAGGATTACCAGTTGTATTTAAATTTATTTTTTCAGGAAGTTTAATTGGTAAATGCTTTAAGGGTATTTTAATTGCATCATTATTTTTATTATATGCTATAGGAATTGGACATCCCCAATATCGTTGTCTAGAAATTCCCCAATCTTTTAATCTAAAATTTACTTTCTTTTTACCAATTTTTTTAGTTTCTAAGATTTTTATCGTTTCTGTTATTGACTCATTTGGAGCTCTTAAATTATTTAAAATTTCAGAGTTAAAAATTATTCCAGAATCTGTATAAGCTTTTTTTGTAACCTTAAAACTATCATTTTCACCTTCCGGTTTTACAACAGTTAAAACTTCCAAATTATATTTAATTGCAAAGTCTAAATCCCTTTGATCGTGTGCAGGACAACCGAAAATTGCACCAAATCCATAGTCCATTAATACAAAATTAGCAAAATAAACAGGTACTTTTTTTTTATTCAAAGGATTGATTGCAAGTAAACTTGTTTTAAAACCTATTTTTTCTGCTTGAGCAATAGACTCCTCTGTAGTCCCTGTTTTAGAACATTCTTTTTTAAACTTTATAAAATCTTTATCGTCCTCATAGAATTTAGAAATTGGATGATCTGGTGAAACTGCTAAAAAAGAAAACCCAAATAATGTGTCTGGTCTCGTAGTATAACATTTAATTTCATTAACAGGTAAATTGCCTTCAATCTTAAAATTTATTTCACAACCAAAAGATTTTCCTATCCAATTTTTTTGCATAGTTTTTACTTTATTTGGCCATTGATTTAATTTGTCTAGACCTTCGAGAAGTTCTTGAGAAAATTTTGTAATGTTAAAAAACCATTGATTAAGTTTTTTTCTTTCAACAATTGCTCCAGATCGCCACCCTCGACCATCAATTACCTGTTCGTTTGCAAGTACAGTTTTATCTACAGGATCCCAATTGACGTAACTTTCTTTTCTATAAACTAAACCCTTATCATATAGTTCTAAAAAAAAGACTTGTTGATGTTTATAATATTCCGGTAAACAAGTGGATATCTCTCTTCTCCAGTCAATAGATAGACCTAGCTTTTTTAATTGAGTTTTCATTGTTTCAATATTCTTTTCTGTCCAAATTTTAGGATCTAAATTATTTTGTTTAGCAGCATTTTCAGCTGGCATACCAAAAGAGTCCCAACCCATTGGGTGAAGAACATTATAACCTTGAAGTTTCTTATACCTTGAGAGCACATCGCCAATAGTATAATTCCTTACATGACCCATATGAATATTTCCAGAGGGGTAGGGAAACATTTCTAAGCAATAGAATTTTTTTTTATTTTTATCTACTTTAGCATGGAATATTTTTTTATCGTCCCAATGCTTTTGCCATTTTTTTTCTATATCTTTAAAGTTATATCTTTCCACTTTTTATTATTAACAATTCAATACTAAAATTTTAATTATTGTCTATCGCTTTTAAATACTTTTTCAGGTAGATTCTCAAAAGCAATATTATCATCTCTTGTTTTATAAATAGCTGCTTTTTTTAAAATTTTATCTTTAATTTCAAAAGTTAAATCATTTTTAATTTCTTTAGTTGAACAAACATTATCAATGCAAATACGTTTATATAAGTTAATTACCATTCCATCTGCTCTAATTTCATTACTTAAAAATCTTATAGTAATTTTTATAGCTTCATTTGGATTTCCTTCAGAATACCAGTCTGTGATAATAACTCCTCCAGAATAATCCGAACTAGCTAGCGACATAAAATCTAAAGTATCCAGCGCTGCTTTCCACATTGGATTAGAAGAAGCAAATAAAAAAGTTCCATCTCCTTTATTATTTTTAAAAAATCGAATTCCTTTACCTTCCTTTACATTTTGTTCAGCACGCTTCCTGGCATTTGGCTCTATTGGTGGTTGTCCTATAATTTTAGGCGCACGACTACAGCTGCTTAAAACAGTGAAAATGCAAAGAATTACTAAAAAATACTTAATAAATTTAAAATTTTTCATGAATTTTCACCGTTTTAGACTAATAATGCTGATTTAAAAAGACTAATCGTATAATGTGATAAATATATCACATAAATGTAAAAAAATAGCTATTTTATTAAAAAAAAGCGAAATATTAAGCTCATATGTTAAAAACCAGCATTCATATGAACTTAACAAAAGGAATATAATGAATAACATTAAAAAAATAGGAGTTACAGCTTTAGCTGGATCTCTAGCTATGACATCTGCAAATGCCATAGATTACGCTATGACAGGTGGAATGTTAGCGACATTTACTACTCAAGACTCACCAAAGAATGCTGAGGCTGACAGTGGTAAAGGTTTAGGTGTTGCTACTGACTTGTCTTTAAACGCTTCAGGAGAGTTAGATAACGGTTATACTGTTTCTTACTTCATGAGTGTTGATACTAATGGTGCTCTATCAAACACGTCATCTCAAATGACAATTGGTATGGGTTCATTAGGAACGCTACAATATAACAACATTGGTGGTTCAAAAGCTAATGGTATTGATGATATCACTCCAAATGCTTACAATGAAACATGGGATGGTTTATCTAGTTCTAACACTAGAAACAACGGATCATTCTTTGGTTCATTAACTTCTTCTGGTTCTGTAGATTACAGAATACCAGCTCAAGAAATGGGCGGCATGACAGTGAATGCTTCAATAACTTATGACCCGAACCCAGGTGGAGCAGCTGCTAAAGGCGGCGTTGCTGCAGCAAATGGTGGTTCTGGAGTAGCTTACACACTTCAATTAGCTCACGAAAGTGGTCTAGAAATTGGTGGTGGTTATGAAGAGCAAGATAAGCAACACAATGAGTCAAGTGCTCATAATGGTAAAAACGCTACTGCGTATATTAAATACGCTGCTGGTGGTTTAACATTTGCTTATCAAGAAGCTTATCAAGACACAGCTACTGATGGTCTTTCAAAAACTCCAGATAAAGAGTTTGAAGCTATGGGTATTGCCTATACTTCAGGTGACTTTACTGTTTCATGGGGTGAGTCAGAAGTAAGTGAAAAAGCTACAGGTACTACTGCAGCTTTAGCTACGATTGAACTTGAGTCAATCCAAGCTGCTTATGTAATGGGTGCAATGACAGTTTCAGCGGCAATGTCTTCTACAGACAATGACAATGGAGTTTCAGGGCAAGAGTATAACGAAAATACTCTAGCAGTATCTTTTGCATTTTAAATAATACAAAAAGTTTTAAAACCGGCCTATTTTTTTAGGCCGGTTTTTTTTTATCCAATTAATAGCTGCAAACCCATAACATTTAACAGCTTTCAATTTTTTATAATTTGTAGAATTAATTCCACCTAAAGCTATTATCTTAATATCAGTAGACCTTGATATTAGATTAAATTTTGAAATATTTAAAAAAAAATTTGTTTTTTTGGTATTAAAAATTGGAGCTAAAAAAACTTCTTCACACCCCTGTTTAATTTTATTGATAAGTTGTATTTTATTATGTGCTGAACCAATTATTTTAAAATTCTTACGAACAGTTATATGCTTTAAATTTGGCAGATAATTAAATGAAGGAATATATACTCCGGTCAAATTAAATTTTTGTGCAATTTTTAAGTTATTAGAAATATAAAATTCTCGATTTTGTTTATTACATAAACTTTTAATATCTTTGATAGTTTTGATATCTAATTTTTCATTATAATTCCTGTAAATTATTGAAATATTCTTATCTAAATTTTTTATTTCATCTCTATTAAAGTGATTTATAAAGTAGTAAATTTTATATTTGTTATGCATAATATTGTAGATAAATTAATCTCGATTGAGAAAGAAATACAGGAAAAAAGTGATAAAACAAAAGTTATCGCTGTTTCCAAAACTTTTTCAATGAAAGAAATACTTCCTTTAATCAATTATGGGCATAAAGATTTTGGTGAAAATAAAGTCCAAGAAGCAGTAGAAAAGTGGACGTCAATAAAAAAAGATTTTACGCATATCAATCTACATATGATTGGTAAAATTCAAACAAATAAAGTAAAATTTGTTGTTCCATTATTCGACTTTATTCATTCTCTTGATAATTTAAAATTAGCAGAAAAAATTGCAAATGAGCAAAAAAAATATAAAAAAAATATTAAAATCTTTATTCAAGTAAATATCGGTAATGAATTACAAAAATCTGGAGTAAGTCCAGAAGAAGTAGAAAATTTTAAAAATAAGTGCGTTGATGAACTCAAACTGGACATTATAGGTTTAATGTGTTTGCCACCACAAGGTGAAGAAGTATCTACTTATTTTAAAGAAATGAACTCTCTTTTAAAAAAAACAAATCTAAAAGAACTAAGTATGGGTATGTCTGAGGATTATCTTGAGGCACTTAATTATAATTCTTCTTATGTAAGGATAGGTTCCAAAATTTTTGGAAGTAGAAATTATTAAATTTTTATTTTAGTTTTTTTATTTATAAGGTTTAAAATTACAAATAAGTCATTTTTTTTTACAGCTATGCAACCTGCTGTTTTTTTATAATTTTTAGTTAAATGTAAAAAAATAGCACTTCCCTTTCCACGCTTAATATTTTTTGTATTAAAGTTGATTACAACTAAACAATCATATGAATTATCTTTTCTAAATAATTTCTCATGTTTTATTTTTTTATTAGTCTTTATTTCTTTGTTATAAAATTTACTATTTACATCGTCACACCACCCCATATTTTTTTTTATAATTTTTAGTGGAAGTGAGGTTCTTGGTTTTTCTATCCTATCAGCCCTGTAATAAACTTTCCCAAAAGTAAACTTTCCTTTTGGTGTACTTTTATCTCCTTCTTTTTTTTTACGATTAATTCCCTTTTTTCCTATAGAACATTTTAAAAAATGCTCATCCAGTACTAACGTATCTTTATTTTTTAACTTTATTAGCATAAGTTAAAGTTTTATGACAAAACAATTTATAAACATAGTAGAAATTTCAATACTTTATGATATTTTTGATGAAATTAAATCCTCATTATCTTTTCAAGTAAATAATTATCCAATCACTAGTGATTTTTTAGAACAAGATAGTGAAAAAAATTTAGAAAATTTAAATTCAATAACTATTACAAAAAAAAATAATCAACAACTATTATCTTCGGAAAAAATTAATAATAAAAACTTAATTTTATTAGAAGAGGCTCCAGTTAAAATAGAACAGTTATTAGATCAAATTAATATATATTTGATAAAAAAAAAATATGATTTTCAATCACATTTAAACATTAAAAACTATAATTTAAATCTAAATTCAAGAATTATTTCTCATCAAAATAAAAATCTAAAATTAACAGAAAGAGAAATTGATATAATTTTATTTTTACATCAAAAAAAAACACCACAATCAGTTGATACCCTTCAAAATGAAGTATGGAAATTTACAAATATACTTGAAACTCATACAGTAGAGACACATATTTATAGACTAAGAAAAAAAATTAAAGATAAATTTAATGATGATCAATTCATTATTAGTAAAGAAGAAGGATATTTATTCTAAATGAAAAAAAAAAATCCTATTGCAAAAGATCTTTTGACAAGAAAATATAAAACCAGAATTGTAAAACCAAAAAAAGGGAAGGGTAGTTTTAAAAGAAAGAAAAAATAATCTTTTATAGTCTAGCTCCAATTTGTTGAATAACTTTAGAAGACATTTCAGTACCTTTATCTAGACTTTCTTTAAGTGGTAAATTATTTACGTATCCGTGTAAAAAGCCTGCAGCAAAAAGATCACCTGCTCCAGTTAAATCAACAATTTTTAGACCCTGATTTATTCCACATTTAACAACTTCGTCTCCATTAATGGCAATAGCACCTTTTTCACCCCTAGTTAAAACAATGATTTTACCAAGAGATTTAGAAAAATTTATTACCTCATCAAATGATTTTGCATCTATTAATGACATTATTTCTTGTTCATTGGCAAATGTTATATCTAATTTGTTTTTTACTAATTCTAAAAAATTAGGTTTATGTCTATCTACACAGAACTGGTCAGATAACGACATTGCAACTTTATTTGCACTTTTGATTGCTTTTTCAAAGGCTTTTTTCGGTTCACCCTCGTCCCAAAGGTATCCTTCTAGAAGTATTATTTCACTTTGTTTAATAGCATCAGAATTAACATCATTTTCATTTATTTTTCCTGCAGTTCCTAAAAAAGTACACATAGTTCTTTCAGAGTCAGGTGTAACTAATATTAGACAAGTTCCAGTCGGTAATTCTTCTTTTTTTTTTGAATAAAAATATTTAACATTTTCTCGCTTAAGACCATCCTCATATTTTTTACCAAGATCATCGTCATTTACTTTACCAATAAATCCCACTTCATTTCCAAGTTGAGACAATCCAACAATTGAGTTGGCAACTGATCCTCCTGAAACTGTTTTTTCTATTTTAAGATTAGTTAATAATTTTTTAAATTCTTTTTCATCAAAAATTAGTTTCATTGTACTTTTAGTTAAACCGTTTTGAGCAATAAAATTATCATCAACTTTA
>CACDHZ010000019.1 GCA_902552705.1 uncultured Pelagibacteraceae bacterium | reverse complement strand
GAACTTTAAATACAATTTTATTTTGCTCTGAAAGATTTGTTGATTTTTCAGTTACTACAGGAGTTAAAATCTTGTCATATAAGTGTATTTTTTGCATTTTATGAATATCTCTTTTCTAGTTCTTTTACAGAACTTTCAGTGAAAACAACTTTTTTAAATTTAACTATATCAAAAGCACTAAAATGATTAATATCTGTTACTTTTACATTTGGAATATTTCTTATTGATTTTTCAATTTTTTCTTTTGAGAGTTTATCTAAGATCATTAATGAATTTGTAATTTCAAATTTTTTAATTATTGAGTACATTTCTTTTGTTTTCTTAATTGAATTTTTAAAATCGCTAAAAATTATTAGATCATTTAATTTATTTTTCTCAGTTATTAATGAAGCTATACTAAGTCTTTTTTCACTTTTATTTAATTTTCTCTTTTTGTAGGCTAACTCACCTTTTGGACCATGAGCAACACCACCACCAACAAAAATTGGAGCTTTTCTACTTGCATGACGAGCTCCACCGGTTCCTTTTTGAGCATATATTTTAGACGTAGAGCCAGTAATTTCATTTTGTTGCTTTGTTTTACCATGTCTACCTTTATAATTAGCATTTGTTTTAAATAAAACATTATCAACTAGCTTTTTATTAATTTTTGCCAAAAAAATTTTATCTAAAACTTCAATCGAAGTTTTTTTACCGTTTAAATTTATTGTGTCTATTTTCATTATTTTTTCTTTTTATCTGGTGTTTTTTTAGCTTTTTCTGCTGCTTCTATTTTTTGATCAATAGTCATTTTATTTATATTTTTAATTGATTTTTTAACTAAAATTTCAGTATTTTTTGAACCAGGTATTGAGCCCTTTAAATATAAAAGTTCATTTTCTAGGTCGGTTTTAATAATTTCAAGATTTTGCATAGTTCGTATTTTATCACCCATATGACCAGCCATTTTTTTTCCTTTGAAAACTTTGCCAGGATCTTGTCTTTGTCCAGTTGAACCATGTGATCTATGAGAAACTGATACCCCGTGTGTAGCTCTTAAACCACTAAAATTATGCCTTTTCATTGATCCAGCAAAGCCTTTTCCAATTGTTTTTGATGTTGTATCAACAAATTTCACTTCTTTAAAAATCTCTAGTCCAAACTCATTGCCTTCTTTGTAGTCTTCTGTATTTTTAACCCTAAATTCTTTTAGTTTTTTTTTTGCTTCTGTATTTTTTTTTGCATACATGCCTTTCATAGCCTTTGTAACTTTAGAATTTTTTATCTTGCCATAACCAAGCTGAACAGCTTTATAGCCACGTTTTTCTTCTTGAATAACGTTAATCACTCTTGCTTTTTCCATTTTTATAACAGTTACTGGAACCAGTCTTCCTGTTTTATAGAATTCCCTAGTCATTCCTATTTTTTTTCCTATTAAAGCTATTTCAGTCATAATTAAATTTTTATTTCTACATCTACACCAGATGCTAAATCTAGTTTCATTAAAGCCTCTACTGTTTGAGGGGTTGGTTCAATAATATCAATTAATCTTTTATGAGTTCTAGTTTCAAATTGTTCTCTACTTTTTTTATCTATATGGGGAGATTTTAGAACTGTGTATCTTTCAATTTTAGTTGGAAGCGGGATAGGACCTTTAATTGTAGCGCCTGTTCTTTTAACAGTATTAACAATCTCCTCAGTAGAAGTATCTAAAATTTTATTATCGTAAGCTCTCAATTTAATTCTAATATTTTGTTTTTCCATAATATTTTATCCTGCAATTTTTTTAGTTACTTCGTCCTGAACATTTTGAGGAACTTTTGAATAATGATCAAAAAACATTGAATATTGTGCTCTGCCTTGAGACATTGATCTCAAGCTATTTATATATCCAAACATATTGGCTAAGGGTACCATTGCTGTTATTACAGTTGCGTTTCCTCTCTGTTCTTGCGTGCTTATTTGACCTCTTCGACTATTTAAGTCTCCTATAACATCACCCATATAATCTTCTGGAGTAACTACTTCTACTCTCATGACTGGTTCTAACAATTTTAATGTACCTTTAGTGCAAGCTTCTTTAAAACATGCTCTGCTAGCTAATTCAAATGCAAGAACACTTGAGTCAACATCGTGGTGTAAACCATCTAAAATTGTTACTTTATAATCAATCATTGGAAATCCTGCTAATATACCACCATCCGAAACTGACTCTATGCCTTTTTCAACTCCTGGAATAAATTCTTTAGGGATAGCTCCGCCTTTAATTTTGCTTTCAACAAGTCTCCCTGAACCAGGTTCTTGTGGTTCTACTAAAAGTTTTACCTTAGCAAATTGTCCTGCACCACCACTTTGTTTTTTATGTGTGTATTCAACCTCAGAAGCGTTTTGAAGAGTTTCTCTGTAAGCAACTTGAGGTGCACCCACATTTGCCTCAACTTTAAATTCTCTTTTCATTCTATCAACAATAATATCTAAGTGAAGTTCACCCATTCCCTTAATAATTGTTTGACCAGACTCTTCATCAGAAGTTACTCTAAAAGAAGGATCTTCTTTTGCTAGTCTTCCTAAAGCTTCACCCATTTTTTCTTGGTCGGCTTTTGTTTTTGGTTCTACAGCAATTTCAATTACTGGATCTGGAAATTCCATTGGCTCAAGTAAAACAGCATTATCTTCATCACATAAAGTGTGGCCAGTTATAGTATTTTTTAAACCTGCTAAAGCAACTATATCACCAGCATTAGCCTCTTTAATATCTTCTCTAGAATTAGCGTGCATTAAAAGCATTCTTCCAACTCTTTCCTCTTTCTCTTTAGATGAATTGTATATACCTGTACCAGTTTTAATTGTACCTGAATAAACCCTTATAAAAGTCAATGATCCTACAAATGGATCATTTGCAACCTTGAAAGCTAACGCTGAAAAAGGAGCTTTATCATCAAATTTCATCTCCATTTCATCTTCAGAACCGATTTTCGTACCTTTAATTGACCCAATATCGACTGGGCTTGGTAAATAATTCACAACAGCATCTAATAAAGGTTGCACACCTTTATTTTTAAATGCCGATCCAGTTAAAACTGGAACAAAATCAAAATTCAAAGTTCCTTTTCTTATACATTTAATCAAATCTTCCTCTTTAATTTCATCACCATTTAAATATGCTTCCATTAATTTTTCATCCTGTTCTACAGCCATTTCTACTAATTCTGTTCTATACTTTTGAGAAATTTCTTTTAATTCCTCTGGAATATCTTTGTATTCCCATTCAGCACCAAGAGCTTCATTTTTCCAAACTTGAGCTTTCATCTTTACAAGATCAACAACACCAGATAAAGAAGCTTCTATACCTATCGGAACTTGAATTACTAATGGTTTAGCTCCTAGTCTTTCTTTAATCATATCAACACATCTGAAAAAATCAGCGCCGGTTCTATCAAGTTTATTGACAAAACAAATTCTTGGTACTTTGTATTTATCTGCTTGTCTCCATACAGTTTCAGATTGTGGTTCAACACCAGCAACGCCATCAAACACTGCAACTGCTCCATCTAAAACTTTTAAAGATCTTTCAACTTCAATAGTAAAATCTACGTGACCAGGGGTGTCTATTATATTAATTCTATGATCTTGCCAAAAACAAGTTGTTGCAGCTGAAGTAATCGTAATTCCTCTTTCTTGTTCTTGTTCCATCCAATCCATTGTTGCTGCACCATCATGAACTTCACCAATCTTATGGCTTTTTCCCGTATAATATAAAATTCTTTCTGTGGTAGTTGTTTTTCCAGCATCTATATGAGCCATAATGCCGATGTTTCTGTATTTATCTAATGTGTGAGTTCTAGCCATAATTGTTTACCATCTAAAATGTGCAAAAGCTTTGTTTGACTCAGCCATTTTATGTACGTCTTCTCTTTTTTTAACAGCTGATCCTTTTCTTTCATAAGCATCAAATAATTCATTGAAAATCTTATCTGACATATGTTTATCTTTTCTTTTTCTCGACGCATCGATTAACCATCTTATAGCAAGTGCTTGAGCTCTTTTACTTTTTACCTCAACAGGAACTTGATAAGTAGCGCCTCCAACTCTTCGTGATCTAACTTCAACAGTAGGTTTGATATTATTTATTGCTTCATTAAAAACTTTTATTGGCTCTTCTTTTGTTTTAGATTTAATTTTTTCTATAGCTTCATAGACAATTTTTTCTGCAACCACTTTTTTTCCATCATACATGATGGAATTTATTAATTTAGGAATAATAGTAGAATTAAATTTAGAGTCAGGAGTTACTATTTTTTTGGGTTGAGTTTTTTTTCTAGACATTATTATTTACCCTTTTTAGTTCCATATAAAGATCTACGTTGTTTCCTGTTTGCAACACCTTGAGTGTCTAAATTTCCTCTCAAAATATGATAACGAACACCTGGTAGATCTTTTACACGTCCACCTCTAATTAAAACAACTGAGTGTTCTTGAAGATTATGTCCTTCTCCACCAATGTAAGCTGTAACTTCAAAACCATTAGATAATCTCACTCTTGCAACCTTTCTTAGAGCTGAATTAGGTTTTTTTGGAGTTGTTGTGTATACTTTTACACAAACACCTCTTTTTAAAGGTTGTTTTTGTAAAGCAGGAACTTTATTCCTTGCAATTGGTCTAGTTCTTTTTTTTCTTAACAACTGGTTAATAGTTGGCATAAATAATATTGTTATTAATTAATTTATTTTTGAGAGAAATAACTGACAGGTTATTATATGGCAGCGTTTAGTTCCGTGAATTAGGTACTACATTCCAACCAAAAATATCGCCAAAATACTATTAAATTTTACTTTGTCAAACTAAAACTATAGGAAAAACGCGCTTATTTATTGATTTGTTTGAGATTCTGCTGACTCAGAAGGTTCAATTTTTTCCTGCTCAGATAAAAATTGACTATCATCTTCAATAGCTTTTTTATTCCATCTGTTCTTTATATGACCAGTTCCTGCAGGAACCAATCTTCCAACAATAACATTCTCTTTTAAACCATTCAATGGATCGATTTTGCCTTTTATAGCCGCATCAGTTAAAACTCTTGTTGTTTCTTGGAAAGATGCTGCAGAAATGAATGACTCTGTTTGAAGAGAAGCTTTAGTAATTCCCATAAGTACTCTTTCTCCGGAGGCAGGTTTTTTACCCTCCGCTTTAAGTTTCTCATTTGTATTATCAAATTTCACTCTATCGATCATTTCACCAGGTAAGTAGCTTGAATCACCTGACTCTTTAACTTCTACTTTTTTTAACATTTGTCTTAAAATTGTTTCAATGTGCTTGTCATTTATAACCACACCCTGTAATCTATAAACTTCTTGTACTTGATTGACAAAATACTCTGTTAATTCTTTAATTCCTAAAATTCTAAGAATATCATGCGGTAAAGGTTGTCCGTCTAATAAATATTCACCTTTTTTAATTTTTTCACCCTGATTAAAGTTAATATGTTTGCCTTTTGGAATTAAATAATTTGATGGTTCACCATTATCAGGTTGAATTGAGATTCTTTGTTTACCTCTTACTTCTTTTCCAAATAAAACTTTTCCATCATTTTCAGCAATGATAGCACTATCTTTAGCTTTTCTTGCTTCAAATAATTCTGCTACTCTTGGTAATCCTCCAGTAATGTCTTTTGTTTTGGTTGTTTCCTTTGGTAATCTTGCAATTACATCTCCAGCAAATATCTTTTGCCCATCTTTTACTGAAAGAATTGAGTCTGGAACTAAATAATATCTAGCCTCATTATCATCAGCTTTTTTAATAACATTTCCTTTTTCATCTCTTAAAGTAATTCTAGGTTTTAAATCTGTGTTCTTTGACTGAGATCTCCAATCAAGAACCGATTTAGAAGAGATACCAGTTGCATCATCAGTTGTTTCCTGAATAGAAACACCATCAATCAAATCAACAAATCCTGCTATACCACTTTTCTCTGCTATAACTGGAGTTGTATAAGGATCCCATTCACAAATTTTTTCATTCGCTTTGACTTTATCTCCATTTTGAAAAAATAATTTTGATCCATAGGCAACTTTATATACAGCAACTTGAACACCATTATCATCTTCAATAGAAAGTTGAGTATTTCTACCCATTACAATTAAATTCTTTTTAGAGTCTTCCAATAAATTAGAATTAATAATTTTTAATATACCAGGTGACTTTGTTATAATTTGAGACTCTTGTTTAACTGAGGCAGTACCACCAACGTGAAAAGTTCTCATTGTTAATTGTGTTCCTGGTTCACCAATTGATTGTGCTGATATCATTCCAATTGCTTCTCCAACATGGACCATTTTACCTCTTGATAAATCTCTTCCATAACATCTAGCACAAACACCTTGTTTAAGACTACATGTCATGACAGAATAAGCATTAATAAATTTTATACCTGCTGAATCTATTTTATCACAACCAGATTCATCAATCATAGTATCTTTTTTAATTACTATTTCACCAGTGATAGGATTTTTTATATCAGTTGCTGTAAATCTTCCTAGTGCTCTCTCTGATAAACTTACAACAACATTTCCTCCCTCTAAAATCTCAGCTAACTCAATATAGCCTGGATTATCACATTTTAATTTTGTTATTGTTAAATCTTGCGCAACGTCACATAGTCTTCTGGTTAAATACCCAGAGCTAGCTGTTTTAAGTGCTGTATCTGCTAATCCTTTTCTTGCACCATGAGTTGAATTAAAATATTCAAGAGCAGTCAGACCTTCTTTAAAATTTGAAGTAATTGGAGTTTCGATGATTTCTCCAGATGGTTTGGCAATAAGACCTCTCATACCTGCAAGTTGTTTCATTTGTGCAGCTGAACCTCTAGCTCCACTATCAGCCATCATAAATACAGAATTTATTTTCATTCCATCTGGTGTTGTTTCGGTAGCAGAAATACCTTTCATCATTTCACCGGCAACTTTATCAGTACATTTTGACCACGCGTCTACTACTTTGTTATATTTTTCACCTCTAGTAATCAAACCTTCCGAATATTGATTTTCATAATCAGCAATTAATTTTTTAGTATCTTCGATTAATTTGCCTTTATTCTCTGGAATAACTAAATCATCTTTACCAAAAGATATTCCTGCTTGGAAAGCATGTTTAAAGCCTAAATCTTTTAATTTATCACAAAAAATAACTGTTGTTTTTTGACCACAAAATCTAAATACATTATCAATTATCTCAGAAACTATTTTTTTTGGTAACAATCTATCAACCAATGAAAAAGTTATATCTTTATTTTTAGGTAATAAATTTGCTAACAAAAATCTTCCTGCTGTTGTTATATGTTTTTCAAATTTTTTATTTCCATTTTCGTCTACTGTTTCAAATCTTGAAACTATAGTAGAGTGAACTTTTATTTGCCCTGTAGATAAAGCATGAGTAATCTCATCATTATTTACAAAATAACCTTCGGGTTTATCTGTTTGAAAAGGAGCTTGGGATAAATAATAAATTCCTAATATCATATCCTGGCTTGGAACAATTATTGGTTTTCCATTAGATGGCGATAAAATATTATTTGTTGATAACATTAAAATTCTAGCTTCTAATTGCGCTTCTAAACTTAAAGGTACGTGTACAGCCATTTGGTCTCCGTCAAAATCAGCATTAAAAGCTGCGCAAGTTAAAGGGTGAAGTTCAATAGCATCACCTTCAATTAATTTAGGTTCAAATGCTTGAACTCCTAATCTATGAAGGGTTGGAGCTCTATTTAATAATACAGGATGTTCTCTCACTATTAATTCTAAAGCATCCCAAACCGCATTAGTTTCTTTTTCAACAAGTTTTTTCGCTTGTTTAATTGTTGAAGCTAAACCTAATTTATTTAATCTAGCGTATAAAAAAGGTTTAAATAACTCTAATGCCATTTTTTTCGGCAATCCACATTCATGTAATTTTAAATCTGGACCAACAACAATTACTGATCTTCCAGAATAATCTACTCTTTTGCCTAATAAATTTTGTCTGAATCTTCCTTGTTTACCCTTTAACATCTCAGCTAAAGATTTAAGTGGACGTTTTCCTGTTCCCGTTATTACTCTTCCTCTTCTTCCATTATCAAACAATGCATCAACTGACTCTTGAAGCATTCTTTTTTCATTTCTTACAATTATATCTGGGGCTTTTAGGTCCATTAATCTTTTTAATCGATTATTTCTATTTATAACTCTTCTATAAAGGTCATTTAAATCTGATGTAGCAAATCTTCCTCCATCTAGTGGAACTAGAGGCCTTAATTCTGGAGGTATTACTGGAATGACAGTTAAGATCATCCATTCAGGCTTTTGCCCAGTTTCAATAAAAGACTCAATTAATTTTAATCTTTTAATAGACCTTTCTTCATTTACTTTTGATTTTGTCTCTTTAATTGTATTAACTAAATTATTTCTTTCTTCTTCAAGATTAATAGATTTTAGTATAGATAAAATAGCTTCGGCTCCTATTCCGGCTTCAAAAGCCTCTTCTCCAAACTCATCTTGATATTTAGCTAGTTCTTCCTCGTTTAAAAGTTGATTCTTTCGAAGGCCAGTTAACCCAGGTTCAATAACTATAAAGTTCTCAAAATATAAAACTCTTTCTACCTCTTTAAGTTTCATATCGACTGCCAATGAAATCCTACTTGGTAAAGATTTTAAAAACCAAATATGAGCGACAGGAGTAGCTAAGTTTATATGACCCATTCGTTCTCTTCGTACATTAGATTTTGTTACTTCTACACCACACTTTTCACAGATAATCCCTCTAAATTTCATTCTTTTATATTTACCACATAGACATTCGTAATCTTTTATAGGGCCAAAAATTCTTGCACAAAATAAACCATCTTTTTCAGGACGAAAAGTTCTGTAGTTAATAGTCTCAGGTTTTTTAATTTCACCATATGTCCAGGATTTAATTTTTTCGGGACTAGCTAAAGTAATTTTAATACTATTAAAATTTTGAGCTTCAGAAATTTCGTTATTTTTAAATAAATCTGTTAATTCTTTTTTCATATTAATTTAATTCTATATTTAACCCTAAAGATTTAATTTCTTTTACTAAAACGTTAAATGACTCTGGTATACCTGACTCAAAATTTTCTTCACCTTTCACTATAGTTTCATAAACTTTAACTCTTCCAGCAACATCATCAGATTTTACAGTTAAAATTTCTTGAAGAGAATATGAAGCACCGTAAGCTTCAAGTGCCCAAACTTCCATTTCACCAAATCTTTGGCCACCTAATTGAGCCTTACCTCCCAAAGGTTGTTGAGTAACAAGACTGTAAGGGCCTGTGGATCGAGCGTGAATTTTATCTTCAACTAAATGATGAAGTTTCAACATATAGATAATTCCAACCGTTACAGGTCTATCAAACATTTCACCTGTTCTTCCATCCCATAAGTAAGCTTGACCAGAAGTTGGAAGTTTAGCTAATTCTAACATTTTCGAAACATCTTTTTCTTTAGCTCCATCAAAAACTGGTGTAGAAACTGCGACGCCATTTTGAAGATTTTCACACAAATCTTTAAATTCAGTTTTATTTAATTTATCAATACCACCTTCAAAAACATCGTTTCCGTAAATTGATTTTAAAAATGCTGATATTTTTTGAGTTTTTTCAATCTTTTTATTATTTTCATTTATTAATCTTTTAACTTCTTCTCCAAATTCTTTACAAGCCCACCCAAGGTGAGTTTCTAAAATTTGCCCAACATTCATACGACTTGGGACGCCTAATGGATTCAAAACAATATCAACAGGTCTTCCATCGGCTCTGTAAGGCATATCTTCAACTGGAACTATTTTACTTACAACTCCTTTGTTACCATGTCTTCCAGACATCTTGTCACCTGGTCTTAATCTTCTTTTAATTGCGACAAAGACTTTTACCATTTTCATTACACTTGGTAAAAGATCATCACCACTTCTAATTTTAAGAACTTTATCTTCAAATCTTTCTAAAATGTCTTGTTTTGCTTTGTTGAATTGATCTTTTAACTGAGCAATACTTTCTTCTGCGCTATTGTTTCCGACAGTTATTTTAAAAACATCGTTTATACCTATTTTATTAATAGTTTCTAAATCTAGTTTACTTCCAACTTCTAAATCTTTAATTTTTTTAGTTAATGTTGCACCTGAAAGAATTTGAATAGCTCTTTGTTTTATACTTCTTTCTAATATTTCTTCCTCGACAATTTTATCTTGTTGAACTGTTTCAATTTCTGCTCTTTCAATAGTTATAGATCTTTCATCTTTTTCAATTCCGTGTCTGTTAAATACTCTTACATCAACAACAGTCCCACTGCTTCCCCTTGACATTTTTAACGATGTATCTGTAACATCAATCGCTTTTTCACCAAAAATTGATCTTAATAATTTTTCTTCTGGTCCAGAAGCTGAGTCACCTTTTGGAGTAACTTTTCCTACTAAAATATCACCTGCTTTTACTTCAGCTCCGATATACACTATGCCCGACTCATCTAAATTTTTTAGAGCTTCCTCATTAACATTTGGAATATCTCTGGTAATTTCTTCCTCCCCTAATTTAGTATCTCTCGCCATTACTTCGTACTCAACAATATGCACTGATGTAAAAACATCATCTGTTACACATCTTTCTGAAATTAAAATAGAATCTTCAAAATTGTATCCCTGCCAAGGCATGAATGCTACAGTTACATTTTTTCCTAAAGCTAATTCACCAAGTTTAGTTGATGGACCATCAGCAATTATATCACCTGATTTAACTTTATCTCCTACTCTAACTAATGGTCTTTGATTTATACAAGTATTTTGATTAGATCTTTTAAATTTCTGTAAATTGTAAATATCAACACCAGATTTAGTAAAATCTGTTTCTTCTGTTGCTTTTATAACAATTCTTTTTCCATCAATTTTATCTACTACACCGTCACGGTTAGCAACTATAGTTACTCCAGAGTCAAGTGCCACATCACTTTCAATACCAGTACCAACTAATGGGGACTCAGGTTTTAATAATGGAACTGCTTGTCTCATCATGTTTGACCCCATAAGTGCTCTATTTGCATCGTCATTTTCTAAAAAAGGAATTAAAGAAGCTGCAACAGAAACCAATTGTTTTGGAGAAACGTCTATATAATCAATGTTCTCTGGTTTTGATAATATAAAGTTCAAATTTTCTCTACACGATACAAGCTCTTCTAAAATTTTACCATTTTTATCAACTTTAGTGTTAGCTTGCGCTATAGTATATTTAGTCTCTTCCATAGCTGACAAATATTCAACTTTATCCTCTACAACACCATTTTTAACTTTTTTATATGGACTTTCGATAAAGCCGTATTTATTAATTTTAGCATAAGTAGATAAACTGTTTATTAATCCAATGTTTGGACCCTCGGGTGTCTCAATTGGACAAATTCTACCATAATGAGTTGGGTGAACATCTCTAACTTCAAATCCAGCTCTTTCTCTAGTTAAACCTCCAGGTCCTAATGCTGATACTCTTCTTTTATGTGTGATCTCAGACAGAGGATTTGTTTGATCCATAAATTGAGAAAGTTGAGAACTAACAAAAAAATCTTTCAAAGAAACTGTCAAAGGTTTAGCATTAATTAAATCTTGAGGCATAGCCGACTCAACATCAAGAGTGGTCATTTTTTCTTTAATTGCTCTTTCCATTCTGTAAACTCCTATACGCGCCTGATTTTCAACTAGCTCACCTACAGATCTTACTCGTCTATTTCCTAAATGATCTATATCGTCTACTTCATCCTTACCGTCACGCAAATCTAGCATTTTATGAATTATAGCAATGATATCGTCGTTTCTTAAAATAGTAATTTTATCTGAGCAATCTAAATTTAATCTAGAATTCATTTTTACTCTTCCAACATCTGATAAATCATATCTGTCTGAGCTAAAGAATAAATTTTCAAAAATTTGTGTAGCAATTTCCACTGTTGGTGGTTCACCTGGTCTTAACACTTTGTAAATTTCTGTAATAGCATCATTTTTACTATTATTTTTATCATTTAAAATTGTATTTAAAAGATATGGTCCTTTATTAATAGAATTTGTAATTGAAATTTCAATTGAAGATATATTCGCTCCCAAAATCTTATTAATGATCGTATCATTTAATTCTGTTCCTATTTGAAAAGTTCCACCTTCTTCTTCATTTACTTTTACACTTTTATGAAGAAATTTTCCATAAAGAGACTCTTTGGAGACAAGTATATCTTTCAAGCCATCATTTAATAACTTTTTTGCATTTAAATAATTTATCTTTTCACCAAGTTTAATAACAGTTTTTCCTGTTTTAAAATCTATAACTTCTTCTGAAAAATTTTTAGCTTTATAATTCTCTGGATTAAATTTTGTTTTCCATTTTTGTGATTTTGAATCAAGTGAGTATATTTCTTTATCATAGAATTCATCTGCTATTTCTGATTTTGTAAAACCTAAAGCCATTAATAAAGTTGATGCAAAAATTTTTTTTTTTCTATCTATTTTAAAATATAAAAAATCTTTAACATCATATTCAAAATCTAGCCAAGATCCTCTATTGGGTATTACTCTACAATTAAAAAGAAGTTTTCCACTAGCATGAGTTTTTCCTTTATCATGATCAAAAAAAACTCCTGGACTTCTATGCATCTGGTTTACAACAACTCTTTGTACACCATTAGTAATGAATGTTCCGCTATCAGTCATCATTGGAACTTCTCCCATGTAAACTTCTTGTTCTTTAGCAGACAAAATATCTTTAGTATTATTTTCTTGATCTATCTCGTAAACTACAAGTCTTAAAGTACATTTTAATGCAGATGTATATGATAGCCCTCTTTGAATACATTCTTCCGTGTCGAATTTTGGTTTTTCTAACTTGTAAGAAACATATTCCAAAGTTGCTTTATCATTTAAATCCTCAATAGGAAAAATGCTTTTAAAAACTCTATCAAATCCTTTTGTTAATTCTCCGGCTTGAGCATCAAAATCAGTTAATTGTTTATAGGAATTTTTTTGAACTTCAATTAGATTAGGTATAGATAAACTTTCGGTAAGTTTACCAAAGCTCTTTCTAACATTTTTCTTTTCAGTAAAAGATAACTGCATCTATATTCAATTACTGTCCAATAAATTAAACAGTAAATTAATCTTTCTAATTAATTTATTTAAGTTCTACTTTTGCGCCAGCTGCTTCCAACTTAGCTTTAATTTCTTCAGCATCTTTTTTGTTAACACCAGTCTTTACTTCTTTCGGTGCTCCCTCAACTAGATCTTTTGCCTCTTTAAGACCTAAAGATGTTGCGGCTCTTACTTCTTTAATAACATTAATTTTTTTATCTCCAGCAGATACTAGCATAATTGTGAACTCATCTTTAGCTTCTTCAGCTGCTCCACCAGCTGCTGCTGCTGCAGGTGCTGCTGCTGCCATAGCTTTAACACCCCATTTTTCTTCTAATTGTTTTGATAGTTCAGCTGCTTCAACAACAGTCAAACTTGATAAATCTTCAATAATTTTATTTAGATCAGGCATATTTTTATATTTTTTTAGGTTGATTTTTCAGAATTTTCTGGAGACAAACTACTCATTTTTTCAGATCGTGCAAGTAAAATACTAACAAATTTTGATGCAGGAGTTGCCAGAATTCCTACAATTTTAGCTCTAGCTTCATCAAGCGTTGGTAAATTAGCGACATTTTGAACTCCAGCTTGATCTAGTAGCTCTTCGCCCATCATACCACCTAAAAGCTTTAAATTTTCATTGTCTTTAGCAAATTTCGACAAAATTCTTGCTGACATGATTGCGTCTTCACCGAAAGCTACTGCTGTAGGTCCTGTAAATAAATTTGACAAATCTTTACACTTTGTTTTTTCTAAAGCTAATTTTGTTATTCTATTTTTAGTTATCTTAAAAATAATACCGTGTTCTCTCATCTTAGATCTTAATTCATCTAACTGAGACATCGTTAAGCCCTGATAATGAGTTACCATTATAGCTTTACTATTTTCAAACTGAGTGGTCATTTCAGATATATAATTTTTTTTTTGTTCTTTATTCATCATAATAATTAAATATTCTTTCCTAATTTCAATTTGTAAGAAACTCCCATAGTTGAAGTTATAAAAGCTGATTTAATCAAATCACCTTTGACAGTATTATTAGATTTTTCTTTATCTAGTGTTTCTAATATTGCATTATAATTTTTAATTAACTTATCATCACTAAAAGATTTTTTTCCAATACTAACACCAATATTTCCATCTTTATCATTTCTTATCTCCGCTTGACCAGATTTAGCATCTGAGATAGCAGTTTTTAAGTTTTCTGTTACAGAGCCTAATTTTGGATTTGGCATTAAACCTTTAGGACCTAATACCTTACCAAGTTTAGATAATTTAATCATCATAGATGGAGTGCAAATTAATTTCTCAAAATTTAATTCACCTTCTTTAATTTTATCTATAAATTCATCACTACCAACAATATCAGCACCTGCATCTTTTGCTTCTTTTGCTTTTGAATCTTCACAAACAACAGCAACTTTTATTTTTTTACCATTACCGCCCGGTAAATTTACAACAGTCCTTATATTAATTTCACCTTTTTTTTGTTTGTTATTTACTTGAAAATTTAAATCAATTGACTCATCAAATTTTGTAGTACAATTTTTTTTAACTAATGGTAATAATTTATCTATAGCCTCTGAAGCTAATTCATTAGTTTTTGTTGGTAATTGATTAAATCTTTTTGATGTCATTATTCTTTAACCTCTATCCCCATTGATCTCGCAGATCCAGAAATTATTTTAACCGCTTGCTCTAAATCGTGTGCGTTAAGGTCTTTCATTTTTTGTTTTGCTATTTCTTCAGCTTGTTTTTTTGTTATTGAGGCAACAATATTTCTGCCTGGTTCCTGTGAACCACTTTTTAGTTTAGCTGCCTCTTTTATAAAGTGTGATGCCGGTGGAGATTTTATTTCAAAATCAAATTTTTTATCCTTGTAAACTGTAATAATTACTGGAATTGGTTTTCCAGCAAAAGCTTTTGTTTTTTCATTAAATGCTTTACAGAATTCCATTATATTAATTCCACGTTGTCCCAAAGCAGGACCTACAGGAGGTGCTGGATTCGCCTGCGCTCCCAAAATTTGTAATTTCACATATCCACTAATCTCTTTTGCCATTAACTTACTTTCTCTACTTGGTTATAGTCTAAATCAACTGGAGTTGGTCTTCCAAAAATCGAAACTGAAACTTTTAATCTTGATTTTTCTTCATCAACATCTTCCACCATTCCACTAAACGAAGCAAAAGGTCCATCTACTACCTGAACTTTTTCTCCAATGCTGTATTCTATACCAGATTTTGGCTGAGCTACACCATCTTTTATTTGCCCTAAAATCATTTCTATTTCTTTGTCTGAAACAGGCACCGGGATACCCTTCGAACCTAAAAAACCGCTTACTCTCTTTAAATTTTTAATTAAATGATAAAGGTCATTGTCCATCTCACTTTTAATTAAAATATAACCTGGAAAATATTTCTTTTTTTTTTGAACTCTTTTACCTCTTTTAACTTCTGTTACATCATGAGTAGGAACAACTATTTCATCGATTTTATGAGAAAGTTTGGCTTTTTCTGCTTCTTCTTTTATTAGACCAGCTACTTTATTTTCAAAGTTTGAATGTGATTGAACAATATACCAATTTTTCATTAAATACTAACCTTCAATAATAATTCTAATAAAAATTTTAATGCTTGATCTAAAAGTAGAAAAAAAATGGACATTACAACAGCCATCACAAATACCATTAATGCACCCTGCATTGTTTCTTTCGCAGTAGGCCAAGAAACTTTGAAAGCCTCTTGTTTAACTTCCTGAATAAATTTAATCGGGTTTTTCATAATATTTATTTTGGCTTAATTGGCAGGAGCGGAGGGACTCGAACCCTCAGCCTCCGGTTTTGGAGACCGGCGCTCTACCAATTGAGCTACACTCCTATAGAGTTTACTCTATAATTTTTGTTACTACTCCAGCTCCAACTGTTCTACCACCTTCACGAATAGCGAAGTTTAATTTTTCACCCATAGCAATTGGTGTAATTAATTTTACAGTAAACTTCGCATCATCACCAGGCATAACCATTTCTGTGCCAGCTGGTAATTCTACTTCACCTGTTACATCTGTAGTTCTAAAATAAAATTGAGGTCTGTATTTTGTAAAGAATGGAGTGTGTCTTCCACCTTCTTCTTTTTTTAATACATAAGCCTGAGCTTCAAATTTAGTATGAGGTGTAATAGATGCAGGTTTACAAAGTACTTGTCCTCTTTCAACATCATCTCTTTCAATACCTCTTAGAAGAACACCAATATTATCACCTGCTTCTCCAGAGTCTAAAAGTTT
>CACDHZ010000018.1 GCA_902552705.1 uncultured Pelagibacteraceae bacterium | reverse complement strand
ATGTTGTTCTATACAATGGTACAGCTACAGAAGTAGTAGTGGGATCACTTCTATAATCTCCACCGTGTAATGCTATTGTCTCTGGATTATTTTTTTTTGTACTCATTTATTCTCCTTTTTAGTGCTTTAACTTTATGTAAGGTGCACAATATAGTTCAAATACCTTTGATGATTTAATAAAATATGTGCAGAAAAAGCACCGGCTAAAGCGGTGATGATTAAATATTTCGCTTTAGCAGCTTTTATTTTGCGCTCTGCAATTTGATATTAAACCAGCGCAATATTATTATCGAACAAATAATAATAGTTGTCAATAAGAAAAAATTTTTATTTAAACTTAGAAGGGTAATTTGTAGTTATAAATTTCTTTAATACTTTTAAAACTCTATCTGCTTCTTCTAATAGCATCATATGACCACAATTATCTATAATTTCTACTTGACTTTTTTCTATTAAATCAGCTAATTTTTTACCTTCTTTAACAGGACACATTTTATCACCTGTTGCTAAAATTGATAAAGTAGGAATCTTAATTTTTTTAGCAGCATCAAAACCATTTTTATAATTATCACAAGCTCTAAAATCTACTCCTAATGTATCTTTAATGGTTCTAGATTTAGCTAACATACCACCAGTATTAATATGATATAATCCAGGAACAGGATGACCACCAAAATGACCTGCTGGTCCATGTGCCCAATCCATCATCAAATCGACTGCTTTTGGATCATTATTTTCAGCAAGGTTAAGTAAATCAGGATTCATAGGTATGGCGCCAGCACCACCCATTAAGCTTAAAGTTTTGATTTTATTTGGATATCTAGATGTACATTCTATCGTAACTAAACATCCTTGAGAATGACCGACTAAAGAAGCCTCTTTATAACCAACAGAGTCAATCAAACTACTTAGCCAATCAGCCATTTCTTCGATTGATTTTAAACTTTTACCAGATGATAATCCATGACCAGGCATATCAATAGCTAACACGCTATAACCATGAAAAGCAAAATATCTTGTTTGAAGGACCCAAGTCATATGAGTCAAGCCACTTCCATGTACAAAAATAATTAATGGTTTATTTTTATCAAAAGGACGTCCACCTGTAGAAGCATAAACTTCCTGGCCATTTACTTTAAATTTCATTGATTAGAGACAAGTCTGGGTTTTCTTGCAGCTCTAAAACCTATTTCAAAATCATTTTTGATGTCGTTAATATCTTCTATACCAACAGACAGCCTAATCATATCATGAGACAAACCAGCAAATTTTAATGTAGCTTCATCCATTTGTGAATGAGTTCCTGACGCTGGATGTATAACTAAAGTTCTAGTATCTCCTACATTAGCAAGATGAGATGCTAACTTAACATTATTAATAAATGCAACTCCAGCATCTTTTCCACCTTTAATACCAAAAGCTATCATTGATCCTCTTCCATTTGGCAAAAGTTTTTTTGCAAGTTCATGATCTGGGTGATCCGGAACACTTGGATGAGAAACCCATGCAACACTTTCGTGTGCTAAAAGATATTTCACCATTTCTTCAGCATTTGAACAATGTTTTTTCATTCTTACAGATAGTGTTTCAATACCTTGTAATACATTCCAAGCATTTTGAGGACTTAAACAAGGACCAAAATCTCTCATACCTTCAGCTCTAGCTTTCATTGTAAAAGCGGTTGGGCCAAATTCTTCTGCAAAAGATAATCCATGATAACCTTCATAAGGTTTTGTCATTGTAGGAAATTTATCATTTTGCATCCAATCAAATTTACCTCCCTCAACAAGTATACCTGCCATTGAAGAGCCATGACCAGCCATCCATTTTGTTAATGAATGGACAACTATATCTGCACCATGTTCGAACGGTTTACATAGATATGGAGTTTGATAAGTTGCATCAATTATTAATGGAATACCAGCATCATGAGCAATATTTGCTATTTCAGGCATATTCATAATTTCGTTCCCAGGATTCCCAACTAGCTCACCAAAAATACCTTTTGTATTTTTTTGGATTGCTTTTTTAAAACCTTGAGTATCTCTTGGCTTTACGAAAGTACATTTTATTCCAAATTTAGGCAGAGTGAGTCTAAATAAATTTACTGTTCCACCATATAATTGAGATGAGACAACCAGGTGATCACCTGCTTCGCATAAAGTCATGACAGTTAAAAATATTGCACTCATACCAGAGGATGTAGCTAGGGCAGCAGTACCGCCTTCTAAAGATGCAACTCTTTCCTCTAAAACACCAACTGTAGGATTTGATATTCTACTGTAAATGTGTCCTCCTCTTTCTAAATTAAAAAGTGCTGCAGCATGATCAACATCATCGAATAAATATGATGTTGTTTGATAGATTGGAACTTGTCTCGAACCAGCATTTTTATGTGGTTGATAACCTGCATGTAAACTTAAAGTATCGAATTTGTATGTATTAGGATCTACAGTCTTCTTTTTATCACTCATTTAAACTCCCTATAATTAATAATATATTGAAAGATATAACATTTATAATCAAAATATAATAAATTGACAATATAAGCATTTATAGTATTAATCCTCGCACAATGTCAAAATTCTTAAAAAAAGATCAAATTAAATCATCTTGGTATGAGATTGATGCTAAAAATGCTGTTGTTGGAAGACTTGCGACAATTATTTCAATGATTATTAGAGGTAAAAATAAACCTACTTATACCCCTCATATGGATGATGGTGACTTTGTTGTTGTGAAAAATGCTGAACATATAAAATTTACAGGCAAAAAATACACTGATAAAAAATATTATAGACACACAGGTCATCCAGGTGGAATTAAAGAAATGACTCCTGAAAAATTTCTTGAAAAGAATAAACCAGATGAATTCTTAAAATTAGCAATTAAAAGAATGTTACCAGGTGGAGTACTTGGTAAAAAACAATTAACTAAAGTAAAAATTTATACTGGTGAAAGTCATCCTCATGCTGCACAAAACCCTAAACTTTTAGATTTAGGAAAATTAAATAGTAAAAATTTAATAAGAAACTAACATGGAATCAGTCAATAAGATTATTGAAAAAAAACCAAAAATTAAACTTGATTTTAAAGACAGCAAATATGCAACAGGTAGACGAAAAAAATCTATTGCAAAAATTTGGGTAAAAAAAGGATCTGGAAAAATTTATGTTAACGGTAAATTATTAGATGAATACTTTACAAATAATACACATAAAATGCTTATAACGAGACCTTTTGAAGTTATAAATCAATCCACTAACTACGATGTCAAATGTAGTGTTTCAGGCGGTGGTCATACTGGCCAAGCAGGAGCAATGGTTCATGGAATTTCGAAAGCT
The DNA here is from genome assembly GCA_902552705.1 of uncultured Pelagibacteraceae bacterium. Classification (GTDB taxonomy): domain Bacteria; phylum Pseudomonadota; class Alphaproteobacteria; order Pelagibacterales; family Pelagibacteraceae; genus Pelagibacter. The sequence continues at coordinate 15,124 of CACDHZ010000018.1, read as the reverse complement.
CTAATTCAATTTGATCCAGAACTAAAAACTACTTTGAAAACCGAAAAACTTAATACCAGGGACTCTAGATCGGTTGAGAGAAAAAAGCCTGGTCGTAAAAAAGCCAGAAGAAGCTTCCAATTCTCAAAAAGATAATTCTTTTTTAACTCTAAACTGTTATAATAAAAAAATGCCTAAGCTTAATGTTTTAATTGCTGGTTCAAATGGTTACATTGGTATTCAATTAATAAAACTATTGGTCAAACATAATAAAATTAATATAAAATATCTTTGTGGTAATTCCTCTGTTGGAAAAAAAATTTCATTTTATGATAAATCATTAAGTAAAAATAATTTACCAAAAATATCTAAATTTAAAAAAGCATACCTAGAAAAAGTAGATATAATATTTACAGCATTACCTAATGGTCAGGCTCAAGAAATATCTAATAATTTATTAAAAAGAAATACGCTTATTGATTTAGCTGCTGATTTTAGACTTCATAATCCTAATGACTATTTAAAATGGTATAAACAGAAACATAAATCAATATCTAATATTAAAAAATCTATTTATTCATTACCAGAAATTATTGGTGATAAAATTAAAAATTATAAAATAATAAGTTGTCCGGGATGTTATCCAACATCAATACTTTTACCGCTTATACCTCTAATAAAAAAAAATTTAATTAGAACCGACAATATAGTAATTGATTCAAAATCTGGTTTCTCTGGTGCAGGGAGAGGAGTTCATAAAAAATATAAGCATAAGAATCTATATGATTCTCTTAGCGCTTATGGCGTAGGTTTCCATAGACATAATTCTGAAATTCAACAAGAAATAAGCAAATATACGAAAAAAAAAATTTTATTTACTTTTACACCGCATTTGTCACCTATGTTTAGAGGTATATTGAGCACTATATATGTTGATTTAAATAAAGGTGTTTCTATATCAAAATTAGCAAATACATTTAAAAAAGTATATTCTAAAACGAGATTTGTAAAAATTTTAAAAAACAATTCTCTAATTAGTACAAATGATGTGATAAATACTAATAACTGTCATATATCTATTTGTAAAACAAAGTATAAAAATAAGGTTATAATATTGTCCGCAATAGATAATTTGATCAAAGGTGGAGCTGGTCAAGCAATACAAAATATGAATATTAAATTTAATTTTCCAATCTCTAAAGGGTTATGATGAAAAAGATGTTAATTTTATTATTTTTGGCTTCATGTAGCACACAAAGTTTAAAAACAAACTCAGATATTTCTTTAAATTTTGATACTTATTTAAGCTTTAATGAATTTAAAAAAAGATTAAACGAATACATTAAATTAGCACCATATCCAGACATAAATGAATAAAATTATTAATATTGCTGTTGTGGGTTTAGGCCAAATTGGAATTTACTTATTAAATGAACTTAATAAAAAAAAAAAAGAGATTGAATTAAAAACTGGAAAAAAAATTAATATTGTTGCTATTTCAGCAAAAAATAAAAATAAAAAAAGAAAATTTAAAGTAGACAAAAAAATTTTTTTTTCAAACCCACTTAATATATTTAAAGAAAAAAAAGTAGATATTTTGTTTGAAGCCGTAGGACTATCAGATGGTATATCTAAAAAGATTGTTGAAAAAGCTTTACAAAATAAGATTCACGTAATTACCCCTAATAAAGCATTAATAGCAAAACATGGTGATTACCTTGCAAGTTTAGCAGAAAAGAATAATGTTAATTTAGAATTTGAAGCTTCAGTAGCTGGAGGCATACCTATACTCAGAACAATTAAAGAATTTGGTAATATCTACACTAGAATAATGAATCCAACCAATGATGTGTTAGAAAAAAGAGTGGCTGCTCTTGAAGGAGGTTTAGCTGCACTTACTGTTGGCTCTGGGCAAGCAGCATCAACATTTGCTATTATGAATGTTTGTCAATCTGGAGATAACTTTATAAGTTCTACAGATTTATATGGTGGTACAGTTAATCTATTCACTCATACTTTAAAAAAACTTGGTATTGAATGTAGATATGCTGATCCAGCAGATCCAAAAAATTTTGAAAAACTTATAGATGACAAAACAAGATGCTTTTATGCTGAAACTTTACCAAATCCATATCTTAGGGTTTTTCCTATAAAAGAAGTTTCTGATATAGGTAGAAAACATAATATACCACTAATAATGGATAACACTGCATCACCAGTTATATGTAAACCCATAGAACATGGAGCAGCTGTAGTAGTTCATTCATTAACAAAATTTATTGGTGGTCATGGAACAGTTATAGGTGGTTGTTTGGTTGATGGAGGAAATTTTGATTGGACTGCTGATCCGAAAAGACAACCTCTTTTTAATGAACCTGATATGAGTTATGGAGGAGCAAAATGGGGAGAAGTAGTACCTCAATTAACTGGGGCAAATGTATCTTTTGCTGTACGAGCCAGAGTGTGTTTGCTTAGAGATTTAGGGGCTCCTTTAGCACCAGACAATGCCTGGGGTATTATTCAAGGTTTAGAAACAGCCCCTTTGAGAATGAAGCAACATTGTTCTAATGCTGAAAAAGCAGTAGATTTTTTAAAAAAACATAAAAATGTTGTAAGAGTGATCTACCCTACACTTCATAAAGGTGAAATTGCTGCGAGATCAAAAAAATATTTTAAAGGTGGTAATGGAGCTTTGGTAGGTATTGAACTTAAAGGTGGTGTCGAAGCTGGAAAAAAATTCATTGAAGCTTTAAAAATGTTTTATCATGTTGCTAATATTGGAGATGCAAGAAGTTTAGCAATTCATCCAGCTACTACTACCCATAGTCAGTTAACTGAAGAAGAACTTTTAGCTGCGGGTGTCACACCTGGGTACGTTAGATTGTCAATTGGAATAGAGCATCCAGATGATATTATAGCGGATTTAGATCAAGCTTTAACGGAGTCCTCTAAAACTAAGTTAAAAGCTGTTAGTTAGAGTTTATATATAAAAAATAAACTGAAGAGCTAACTAAAAATATTGAACTAATTTGGTGCATAGAAGCTAAAATAATCTGTGCACCATAAATCAAAGTCAATATTCCAAGTAATATTTGAATAATTAAAAAAATTCCAACAATATTTATTGGTAAATATAAATTTATAAGTTTGTTTTTATAAATTTTTATAAAAATAACAAAATAAAAAATCAATATCAAGTAAGCCAAATTTCTATGCATAAATTGTACTAATGATGGATCGCTGAATGCAGTAAGTTTTAAAATATTAACAATTTTATTATCATCAGGAAAATATGAAGAGCCCATTAATGGCCAAGAGTTATAAATTTGTCCAGCATCCATTCCTGAAACAAAAGCTCCAATAATAATTTGCCCAAATATTAAAATTAAAAAAAAAAGTGGAAAAAGATATTGAATCTTATTATTTAAACTTATCTTAATTTTTAAATTAAAATAATTCCACAAAATTAAGGATATAATTAAAAAAGCAATAATTAAATGAACTGATAATCGAAAATGACTAACATCAACTCTATTAACTAAACCACTGGATACCATATACCATCCTATAAATCCTTGGAAACATATTAGAAAAAAAATTAAATATAAATTTATTAGTTTTTTAAATCCTTCTTTAAAAGTAAAAAAGATTAAGGGAATTAAAAAAAATAAACCAATTAATCTACCTAAAAATCTATGTGCCCATTCCCACCAAAAAATTACTTTGAATTCTTGAAGAGACATTAAATAATTCTGTTCTTTGAACTCAGGAATTTTTTTATATAAGTCAAAATAATTGTTCCATTCAGCTGAATTTAAAGGAGGTAAAAAACCTGAAAATAATTCCCACTCAGTTATTGAAAGACCAGAATCTGTTAATCTTGTTAAACCTCCTACAATAATCATTATTGAAATGATAAAAAACATTAAACATAACCAAACTGAAATATAATTTTTTATTTTACTATTTTCTATGTACATGTTTTAATAAATATAATAATTATAATTAAATCCAATGTAATAAATGTCGCCAAAAAATAAAATAAAACTAAATAAATTAAGGAAAAGATTAGATAAAATTGATATTAATTTATTACAGATTATTAAAATAAGATCTGAAATTGTTAAAAAAGTATTGTCTTTAAAAGAAAACAAATCTGAAATTATAGATCAACCTAGAATAAAAAAAATTTTAAATAAAATAAAAAGAGAGTCTATTCGAAGAAAAATTGATCCCAAAATTACAAAACGTATTTGGAAAAATATGATTTGGTCATTTATTGATTACGAAAAACGAAATTTTAAAAAAAAATAAAACTATTTACTATGAGGAGGCAATTTTTTTTCTACAAATAATTCATGTTTTCTTGTAGAGGGGTTATATTTTTTTGCAGATAATTTAACTTTAGCTTTTTCACCACCAGCAGGTTTTTTTACATAATAAAAAAAAGGACTATCAGGTTTAGACTCTGGAACTAATCTTACTTTAACGTGTGTTTTTTTTGCCATTTTATTTCAGTTCTTTAATTTGTTTTATTAAGTTTGAAATATTTTTAATTTTATTTCTAATATTATATCCAGCATTTATAGAATCATTTGAAAATTCGTCAAGTTTTAAAGATTTACTTGAATTAAGAACTTTTTTGGCTCCACTAATTGTCATTCCACAATCTTTTAATAAGTATTTAATTTTTTTTAAAATTTCAATAGAGTCGTTATTGTAATAACGTCTATTACCATTTAAAATATTAGGCCTTATCTGTTTAAACTCTTTCTCCCAAAATCGGATGGTATGAGTATTTAAAGTGCCACTTTTCTTATTAACAAGATTTAAAATTTTAGCAACCTCTCCTATCGATTTATAGGCTTTATTACTTTTATGATTCATCTTTTAAATTTACTAAAGTTTTAAATTCCTTTGAAGGTTTAAATAAAACAACATCTCTGTCAGATATAGTCTTTATTTCTTTTGTTTTTGGATTTCTACCAATTCTTTTTTTTTTAGATCGTATTAAAAATGTTCCAAACTTAGATAATTTTAATTTTTTTTCATTTTTTAAACTTTCTATAATTGTAAATAGAAGATCTTCTAATAAATTTTCTGATATATTCTTTGAAAAACCAATCTGCATATAAATTGAATTAATCAAATCTTTTTTAGTTAAATTTTTTCTTATCATTGATTAATATTTTTAGTAATTTTTTGTATTAAATCACCACTTATTATTTTAGTACAAACGCTTAATGAATTTGAAAAACCAATATAATCAGTGCCTCCATGGCTTTTAATTACAGGTGAATCAAGACCAATAAATATTGCGCCATTATAAAGACGAGGATCTAATCTTGCTTTAAATTTTTTTAAATTATAAATATTTAACAATGATGAAATTTTACCTAATAAATTACCTGTCATTGTTTTTTTTAATTCACCAGTAATAAAATTTGCTGTGCCTTCTGCTGTTTTAAGTGCAACATTTCCCGTAAAACCATCTGCAACTATAACATTAACATCTCCATTCATTAACTGATTACCTTCTATATACCCTTTGAATTCGAAATCAGAATTTTTTTTTAAATTTAATTGTTGATAGGTTTCTTTGATGATTTCATTGCCTTTAAATTCTTCAGAACCTATATTTAATAAAGCTACTTTTGCATTATCATTAGGATATAATGATTTAAACAATGATGAGCCCATAATTGAAAAATCAATTAAATTCTTAGGGCTACATTCAATATTTGCTCCTAAATCCAATACAACACTCATTCCTTTTTTATTTGGCCATAACGCAGACAAAGCAGGTTTATCTATATTTTCTATCATTTTAAGATTTAACTTTGAAATTACTAACAATGCACCAGTATTTCCAGCCGAAATTACAATATCTGATTTTTTCTCTTTAACATTCTGAACCGCTAACCACATACTTGTATTTTTTCCTCTTTTTGCTGCTTCCAATGGACTGTCCGTGCCTTTAACTATATCTGTAGTGTGTATTATTTCATAAGAAGATTTTGGAATATCGTTATTAATATGATTTAAAATTTTGTCTTTGTTACCAAACATTTGGTAGTAAGTGTTTTTATTTTTTTGAAAATGATGAATAATACCATCTATAATTTTTTTGGGTGAACCATCTCCACCCATTGCATCTACTGCAATTTTAATTATTTTACTCATTTAAGATAAATTTTTATTCCTTAGGGTCTAGAATTTGTCTACCCTTATACATTCCTGTTTTAGTATCCAGATGGTGAGAAAGTCTATATTCACCAGATTTTTTATCTTCAACAATATTTTTGGATGAAAACTTCATATTCTGAGCTCTTCTCATTCCAGTTCTCGACGGCGATTGTTTACGTTTTGGTACAGCCATAATAAAATTAATGTTTAATTACACCTTTTATATAAGAATTTAAAGTATTTTTTAATAAATTTAACCTATATTTTTCAAAATATTCTACTAAATAATCAATATTATCTCGATTGTCTAAAAATTTCGATAATACGCTGATTCTAGTTTTTGTTTCTAGAATATCCCAATCATGAATTTCATTAATCATTGCGTAAAATAAATTTAAATAATCTTTCATTTTTTTATTAATTGATTGATCTCCATAACCAATTTCTCTAATACTTAATTCTATTTGCCTAAAGATATAATCATAGATTTCTTGCATTAATTCCTTATCATTATCTTTCTTATAAATTTTCAGAAAAAAGGCAAAATGTAGAAGAAAGAAAATTAATCTATCAGAAAATGTATCTTGAGACTTAAAGTCTTTGTATAATTCTTTATTTCTAGTTAAAATGATTAAATTATTATAAATATTGATATATTTTGTAGACATGAAATTTTTAAAATATTTTATTATTTTTATCTTTATATCTAATTGTGCATTAAATAAAGTTGTAAAACATCACGGTGTGCATAATTTAAAAAAAAAGAATGATAAATTGGAGATTTCAGGCACTAATCGAAATGATGTCTTGCTTCAACTTGGTTTGCCCTCAACTAAAAGTTCCTTTGATAACGAAGTTTGGATTTATATGGAAAGAAAAACTACCTCTAGTCAATTAAAAAGTTTAGGAAAACAAAAGTTATTACTTAATGATGTCTTAATACTTGAATTCGATACGAAAGGAATGCTTGTAAAAAAAGATTTTTTAACAAAAGATAATATGAATAAATTAAAAATCTCAAGCAATGAAACAGAAATTATTAATCAAAAAAATACATTTATAGATAATTTTCTAACCAGTTTACGACAAAAAATTAATGATCCTCTTGGTGTAAAAAAAGCTAGATAAATTAATTTAAAGATTAAAAATCTAACCTGCGATAACGGCCAACAATAATAAAGCTACAATATTTGTAATCTTAATCATTGGATTTACTGCTGGCCCAGCTGTATCTTTGTAAGGGTCTCCTACAGTATCACCGGTAACAGCTGCCTTATGAGCTTCAGATCCTTTACCACCATGATTACCATCTTCAATATATTTTTTTGCATTATCCCAAGCGCCACCTCCAGCAGTCATCGATACAGCTACAAATAGCCCAGTTATAATTACACCAAGTAACATCGCTCCAACCGAAGCTAAAGCAGCTACTTGACCACCAATAAAAAGGATTACAAAATATAAAACAATTGGAGATAATACAGGTAATAATGAAGGTACAATCATTTCCCTAATTGCTGCAACAGTTAACAGGTCTACTAATTTTGCATAATCTGGTTTTTGTTTACGTTTCATGATTCCAGGAAACTTTTTAAATTGTCGTCTAACTTCTATAACAACAGCTCCACCAGCTCTTCCAACTGCTTGCATTCCCATTGATCCAAATAAATAAGGCAACATTCCACCTATTAATAAACCAACTACAACATAAGGATTTGATAAATCAAAAGTAACTACAATTCCCTCTAACTTAGATCCTGCAACTTTGGAAAAATGTTTAATATCTTCAGTATAAGCCGCAAATAGGACTAAAGCTCCTAAACCAGCTGAACCTATTGCATATCCTTTTGTAACAGCTTTAGTTGTATTTCCAACAGCATCTAATGCATCTGTAGTTTTTCTTACATTGTTAGGTAACTTAGACATTTCTGCAATACCTCCCGCATTATCTGTGACCGGTCCATATGCATCTAAAGCAACAACCATACCAGCTAATGCAAGCATAGTTGTGACAGCTATTGCAATACCGTATAATCCAGCAATTGTATTAGTCACCAATATGCCTGTAACAATGATTAATGCAGGTATAGCGGTCGCTTCCATTGAAACTGCTAATCCTTGAATTACATTAGTTCCATGACCTGTTGTTGAGGATGAAGCAACACTTTTAACAGGTCTGTAATTTGTTCCTGTATAATATTCTGTAACCCATATTAATAAACCTGTTATTACTAAACCTATTATTCCACAAAAATATAAGCTCTTACCATTAAATATTTTTTCACCAACTGTATATTCTGAGTTAAATCCTATAACATAGTCTGTAACTGGATATAAAATTAATAAAGAAGAAATGGCTGTAACTACAAATCCTTTATATAAAGCATTCATTACATTTTTGCTTTTTCCAAGTTTAACAAAAAAAGTTCCCACTATTGATGTTAAAATACATGCAGCGCCTATGGTTAGTGGATAAATCATCATATTCATATCTCCTTGAAAGAAAATTGAGGATAAAACCATTGTTGCTACAATTGTAACTGCATAGGTTTCAAACAAATCTGCAGCCATTCCTGCACAATCTCCTACATTATCTCCAACATTATCTGCAATAACTGCAGGATTTCTTGGGTCATCTTCGGGAATTCCTGCTTCTACTTTTCCAACTAAATCAGCACCAACATCAGCTCCTTTTGTAAAAATACCACCACCTAATCTTGCAAAAATTGAAATTAAAGAAGCTCCAAAACCTAAAGCTACTAAGGCATTAACTATTTCTCTTTCTTCAATGCCAAATTTTAATAAAAAATAATAATAAACAGCAATAGCTAATAGTGCTAAACCAGCAACAAGCATTCCAGTTACAGCACCAGATTTAAAAGCTATAGAAAGTCCGCTCGCCAAACCTTTTCTTGAGGCTTCGGCTGTTCTTACATTAGCTTCTACTGAAACTAACATTCCAACATATCCGGCTATTCCTGATAGAGCAGCACCAATTAAATAACCTAAGCCAACCAATGGACTGAATACAAAACCAATAATTACCAGCACAACGACACCCACTATAGAAATTGTTTTATATTGTCTTGCTAGGTATGCTTTTGCTCCAATTTGTATAGCTGATGCTATTTCCTGCATTTTTGGATTACCTGAACTTGAGTTCAAAATATTTTTACCAGTAAAATATCCATAAACTATTGATAAAAGTCCTGCTGCTATTGTGTAAATTAATATTGTTTCTGGTAAAATATTCATAATGCCTTTTTGTTGTTTGGTTGTTAAAAATTTAATGTTTTAAAATCCGGACAATACAAAAAAGAGAATAAAAGGCAATATTTAACTTAATAAAATTCATGAATATAACCTTTGTTTTTAGGCATAATTTTCATGTTCTTTTTATCAACAATAGAGGATTTTTTAACAAAATTTTGAATTTTTCCAATATTAGTAATCTTAATTCTATTTTTTAATGCTAAATTTTTAATGATTCTCCTTTTATTTTTAGAGGCTGTAAACAAAATCTGGTAATCGTCTCCTTTTGATATAAAATTGATTTTTTTTAATCTTTTCAAATCAATTATTTTTTTTAAATTATTGGAAATAGGTATATCTGCAAGATTGATTTTATAAGAAAGTTTTTGCTTATTTATCATTTTATCCAAATCAGCTATCAATCCATCAGAAATATCTATTGATGTGTTTACAAAATTTTTTAATTTATCTACTAATTTAAATTGAATCTCAGGTTTATAATATTGATTTATAAAATATTTTTTTAATGAAGCGTTAAGATTAATCTTGTCTTTTAATATTAATAATCCAATATAACTATCACCTAAGTTACCTGTAACATAAATATCATCATTTATCTTAGCTTTATTACGGTAAATAATATTATTTGAAAATCCAATTGATGTAATTGAAAAACTTAATTTATTTGAAAAAATTGTATCTCCTCCACTTAAAAAAATATTATATTTATTTTGTTCTTCATGAAGTGATTTACTCATCTTTAATAAGTTTAATTTAGAAAAAAATTTTTTATTACCAGAAGCTGAAATAAAATAATATTTTGGACTGACCCCTTTACATATTAAATCTGAAATTGAAGATCTTAAAATTTTTTTTATTACTAAATCAGGTCTGATAAAATTATAAAAATGGATACCCTCAACATAAGTGTCAACAGAAACGACTAATTTGTTTTTTTTGTTAAAAAAAACATCATCGTTAAGTTGAAGTGAACTTGGATTTTTTTTAGAAATTTTTTGAAAATAATTTTTAATTAATTCAAATTCATTCATTATTGTTTCTTATTTTTTTCGCTATCTTATCTAGTATAGCATTTAAATATTTAGTTTGACTAATTTCTAAAAAAAAATTTGATGCATTTAGATATTCTTTTATAATAATTTTTGTTGAAATTTTTGGTTTATATAGAAATTCGAAAATAGCAGATTTGATTATTACTTGGAAAACTTTATCTAATTTATCTAATTTTAAATCTTCATTTAAATGATTTTTAACTTCTTCTGTAATAAGTTCATCTCTTTCAATTGTACCAAAAACAACGTCTTTAATAAATTTCTTAAATCTATGTTTTTTAAAAATCAAATCTTTATCATTATTAAAAAAATTACCATATAATTTTTGAATAATAATTACCCTAGGATTTTGATATAGAAACACCTTTATTTAAATCAACATATATAGTGCTCAATATACCTCTAAACATAGGTGACAAATGCGGTGTAAAAGTAAATAAAATTTTTTTTTTCGTATATTTGCTTATTTCTTGTTGAATTTCAGAATTATGTCTATGGAAACCTACGCCATAAGCGCTAAGAGAATCATATAGATTCTTATGCTTATATTTTTTATGAACTCCTCTCCCTGCACCAGAGAAACCAGATTTTGAATCAATTACTATATTGTCGGTTCTAATTAAATTTTTTTTTATTAGAGGTATAAGCGGTAAAAGTATTGATGTTGGATAACATCCCGGACAACTTATTATTTTATAATTTTTAATTTTATCACCAATAATTTCTGGTAATGAATAAATAGATTTTTTAATATTAGATATTGATTTATGTTTCTGTTTATACCATTTTAAATAGTCATTAGGATTATGAAGTCTAAAATCAGCAGCTAAATCAATAAGCGTATTTCTTTTTAATAAATTATTAGATATTTCTTGAGCCTGACCATTAGGTAATGCTGTAAATATTATATCTACTTTTTCTAGGTATGCTTTTTTAAATTTAGATATTTTTGGTAAATTATTTTTACTTAATGATTTATCATAAAATGAAATTTTTTTTCCAACAGAGGAATTACCACAAAGATATTTTATATTAATTTTATTATGTTTGACCAATAGTTTTATTAATTGAATACCAATGTAACCATTTGAACCAGCAATTAAAACATTAAGCTTAGGCATTTTTTTATTATAACAGTTTAGAGTTAAAAAAGAATTATCTTTTTGAGAATTGGAAGCTTCTTCTGGCTTTTTTACGACCAGGCTTTTTTCTCTCAACCGATCTAGAGTCCCTGGTATTAAGTTTTTCGGTTTTCAAAGTAGTTTTTAGTTCTGGATCAAATTGAATTAGAGCTTTCGAAATTCCATGAACCATTGCTCCTGCTTGGCCAGTATGACCACCGCCTGAAACACTACATTTGACATCGTAGTTAGTGGATTGATTTATAACTTCAAAAGGTCTCGTTATAAGCATTTTATGTGTATTATTTGTAAAGTATTCATCTAATAATTTACCGTTAACATAAATTTTTCCAGATCCTTTTTTTACCCAAATTTTTGCAATAGATTTTTTTCGTCTACCTGTTGCATATTTGCTGTCTTTAAAATCAAGTTTAATTTTTGGTTTTTTTTCAATAATCTTATTGACTGATTCCATGTTAGTTTCTTATTAAATTTTTACTATTTAATTTTCCTAAATCTAAAAGTTTAGGGTTTTGTGCAGCATGAGGATGACTTTCACCAGTATAAATTTTTACTTTAGTTAATTGTTTTTTACCAAGTACTCCACCTGGTAACATTCTTTTAATTGCTAATTTTAAGAATTCATCTGGTTTATTCTTTTCAAGAAATTTTTCAGGAGTCATTTCTTTAATTCCACCTGGATGACCTGTGTGTCTATAATATTTTTTATCAGTGTATTTTTTGCCTGTAAATTTTATATGTTCAGCATTTTTCACAACAACAAAGTCACCATCATCCATATGAGGGGTATAAGTAGGTTTATTTTTACCTCTAATAATCATTGAAATAATTGTCGCAAGTCTTCCAACAACAGCATTTTTAGCATCAATCTCATACCAAGATGATTTAATTTGATCTTTTTTTAAGAATTTTGACATTGTGCGAGGATTAATACTATAAATGCTTATATTGTCAATTTATTATATTTTGATTATAAATGTTATATCTTTCAATATATTATTAATTATAGGGAGTTTAAATGAGTGATAAAAAGAAGACTGTAGATCCTAATACATACAAATTCGATACTTTAAGTTTACATGCAGGTTATCAACCACATAAAAATGCTGGTTCGAGACAAGTTCCAATCTATCAAACAACATCATATTTATTCGATGATGTTGATCATGCTGCAGCACTTTTTAATTTAGAAAGAGGAGGACACATTTACAGTAGAATATCAAATCCTACAGTTGGTGTTTTAGAGGAAAGAGTTGCATCTTTAGAAGGCGGTACTGCTGCCCTAGCTACATCCTCTGGTATGAGTGCAATATTTTTAACTGTCATGACTTTATGCGAAGCAGGTGATCACCTGGTTGTCTCATCTCAATTATATGGTGGAACAGTAAATTTATTTAGACTCACTCTGCCTAAATTTGGAATAAAATGTACTTTCGTAAAGCCAAGAGATACTCAAGGTTTTAAAAAAGCAATCCAAAAAAATACAAAAGGTATTTTTGGTGAGCTAGTTGGGAATCCTGGGAACGAAATTATGAATATGCCTGAAATAGCAAATATTGCTCATGATGCTGGTATTCCATTAATAATTGATGCAACTTATCAAACTCCATATCTATGTAAACCGTTCGAACATGGTGCAGATATAGTTGTCCATTCATTAACAAAATGGATGGCTGGTCATGGCTCTTCAATGGCAGGTATACTTGTTGAGGGAGGTAAATTTGATTGGATGCAAAATGATAAATTTCCTACAATGACAAAACCTTATGAAGGTTATCATGGATTATCTTTTGCAGAAGAATTTGGCCCAACCGCTTTTACAATGAAAGCTAGAGCTGAAGGTATGAGAGATTTTGGTCCTTGTTTAAGTCCTCAAAATGCTTGGAATGTATTACAAGGTATTGAAACACTATCTGTAAGAATGAAAAAACATTGTTCAAATGCTGAAGAAATGGTGAAATATCTTTTAGCACACGAAAGTGTTGCATGGGTTTCTCATCCAAGTGTTCCGGATCACCCAGATCATGAACTTGCAAAAAAACTTTTGCCAAATGGAAGAGGATCAATGATAGCTTTTGGTATTAAAGGTGGAAAAGATGCTGGAGTTGCATTTATTAATAATGTTAAGTTAGCATCTCATCTTGCTAATGTAGGAGATACTAGAACTTTAGTTATACATCCAGCGTCAGGAACTCATTCACAAATGGATGAAGCTACATTAAAATTTGCTGGTTTGTCTCATGATATGATTAGGCTGTCTGTTGGTATAGAAGATATTAACGACATCAAAAATGATTTTGAAATAGGTTTTAGAGCTGCAAGAAAACCCAGACTTGTCTCTAATCAATGAAATTTAAAGTAAATGGCCAGGAAGTTTATGCTTCTACAGGTGGACGTCCTTTTGATAAAAATAAACCATTAATTATTTTTGTACATGGAAGTGGCTTGACTCATATGACTTGGGTCCTTCAAACAAGATATTTTGCTTTTCATGGTTATAGCGTGTTAGCTATTGATATGCCTGGTCATGGATTATCATCTGGTAAAAGTTTAAAATCAATCGAAGAAATGGCTGATTGGCTAAGTAGTTTGATTGACTCTGTTGGTTATAAAGAGGCTTCTTTAGTCGGTCATTCTCAAGGATGTTTAGTTACGATAGAATGTACATCTAGATATCCAAATAAAATCAAAACTTTAAGCTTAATGGGTGGTGCTGGCGCCATACCTATGAATCCTGATTTACTTAACCTTGCTGAAAATAATGATCCAAAAGCAGTCGATTTGATGATGGATTGGGCACATGGACCAGCAGGTCATTTTGGTGGTCATCCTGTTCCTGGATTATATCATATTAATACTGGTGGTATGTTAGCTAAATCTAGAACCATTAAAGATACATTAGGAGTAGATTTTAGAGCTTGTGATAATTATAAAAATGGTTTTGATGCTGCTAAAAAAATTAAGATTCCTACTTTATCAATTTTAGCAACAGGTGATAAAATGTGTCCTGTTAAAGAAGGTAAAAAATTAGCTGATTTAATAGAAAAAAGTCAAGTAGAAATTATAGATAATTGTGGTCATATGATGCTATTAGAAGAAGCAGATAGAGTTTTAAAAGTATTAAAGAAATTTATAACTACAAATTACCCTTCTAAGTTTAAATAAAAATTTTTTCTTATTGACAACTATTATTATTTGTTCGATAATAATATTGCGCTGGTTTAATATCAAATTGCAGAGCGCAAAATAAAAGCTGCTAAAGCGAAATATTTAATCATCACCGCTTTAGCCGGTGCTTTTTCTGCACATATTTTATTAAATCATCAAAGGTATTTGAACTATATTGTGCACCTTACATAAAGTTAAAGCACTAAAAAGGAGAATAAATGAGTACAAAAAAAAATAATCCAGAGACAATAGCATTACACGGTGGAGATTATAGAAGTGATCCCACTACTACTTCTGTAGCTGTACCATTGTATAGAACAACAT
>CACDHZ010000017.1 GCA_902552705.1 uncultured Pelagibacteraceae bacterium | reverse complement strand
TTTAAACGTCCATAGAGGGGTCAATTTTAGGTATAAACTGATATACGGTACAACTGAAGGGGGAATTATGCTATTTATTAAGAAAACAGATAAAAGGATCAAAAAACGTTGATTTTATTGGTATTTTTAAGGATAAAAGACCCTAAAATAAAGCTAAATTGCTACTTTTTCAGATCTAAGCAATCTGAGCTTTTGCTTAATTCCACCTCTCCCAGAGTAGCCTCCAAGACCTCCATCTGACCTAATCACCCTATGACATGGTATTTTAGGAGGATATGGGTTTTTAGCACAAGCATTAGCCACTGCTCGAGCTGATTTGGGACTTTTTAGAGCAATTGCTACTTGTTTGTAGCTTTTTACCTTACCTTTTGGAATAGTTTTAAGATATTTCCAAACTTTTAATTGAAATTTTGTTCCAGGAATTTTAGACATAAAAAAAAACTCTGTATCTTCACACTTTTTAGAGTGTAAAGACCAGAATTTTAATGGCTCGTCGTTGTAGTCGCTACCGCCGAACCGACCACCTCACATGTTTAGCGCTGCTTTGTGAGGTTTTCTGCCCTCCAGGCTTGAGCCTTTCGACCTTTCCCTGGCTGGCCAGTTAAGAGTTGCCTCTTAAGTTAATTTTAATTTATCTTATTAATTAGGTTGTATGTATCACTTTTTGATTGATTCTTTTAATATCTATTATCATCTGTGAATAGTGTGGATAAAATTAAGTTAATAAAAGAGTTAAAACAAGAATAAATCCAATAATTAAGATTCCAGACAAAACTATAATAATCCTTGTCTTAGATTGCTCTGATAATTTTGACCATAAATGCATTGAAAAAAAAATTATAAGAGGAACTCCTAAACCTAATAATATATATTTTGGCATAATTTTTTTTATATTATTTTCTTGACTTTATAAATGTGCTATATTATTACTAATGATAATTAATTGTTATCAATAGTAATTATATGAATGAGCTAACAACAGATTTAAAATCACTTCATGAGGCAACATTAAATAACCTCAAAAGTTCTAAAGCTAGTAATACTTTAAGAGCCTATAAATCAGATTTTAAAGATTTTGGTGCTTTTTGCTCCAAACATGGTTTAAATTCATTACCGACTGAGCCAAAAATAGTTTCGTTGTATCTTACCCACTTATCAAAAAACTCAAAAATTAGCACAATCAGAAGACGATTAGTATCAATAAGTATGGTCCATAAGCTTAAAGGTCATTATTTAGATACTAAACATCCAATTATTGTTGAAAATTTAATGGGTATAAAAAGGGTAAAAGGAAGCATTCAAAAAGGTAAAAAACCCATATTAATCAATCATTTAAAATTAATAATTAATGTAATAAATGAACAAAAGACTGAGGAAATTAAAAGACAAAGAGACAAGTCTATAATCCTAATAGGTTTTGGTGGTGGTTTTAGACGAACAGAGCTCATTTCAATTGATTATGAAGACTTAGAATTTGTACCTGAGGGAGTTAAAATAACTATTAAAAGATCAAAAACAGATCAATTTGGAGAGGGAATGATTAAAGGACTACCCTACTTTAAAAATGAAATTTATTGTCCAGTTGTAAATTTAAAAAAATGGTTAGAAATTTCTAAAATCAAATCAGGACCTATATTTAGAAGATTTTCTAAGGGATCAAATTTAACAAATAAAAGATTAACAGACCAATCTGTGGTTTTGTTAATGAAAGAATATTTAAATTTAGCAGGAATAGAAAATAAAAATTTTGCAGGTCACAGCTTAAGATCTGGATTTGCAACAGTAGCAGCTGAATCTGGTGCAGATGAACGTAGCATAATGGCTATGACAGGACATAAGACAACACAAATGGTCAGAAGATATATAAGAGAAGCTAATATATTTAAAAATAATGCATTAAATAAAATTAACATATAAAAAGTATAGATGAGAAAAATTTTAAAAGAGCTAGAAAGATTTTATTGTAAATTGATAGACTATTTTTTTTTAACAGAAAATTTTCACAAGTATCAAATTAAACATTCTAAAATATATTCTAGCACTTACAATCTTAAAGAAGATCAATATAGTTTTGTGCACCCTCCTAAATCAGCAGGCACATCAATAAGCACTTTTCTATATGAAAATAATATTAATATATTTAATTCTGCACATAATTTAGTTTCGATAAATTGTGATCCTTCTAAATTTAAATATATAACAGTTATACGTAACCCGGTAGATAGAATTAAATCTTTTTATGAAATGCAACTTAATAATAAAAAATTATCTTTTCATAATCAAGCAAAAAAAGGTTTAAGTTATTTTGTTACACAAGTGAAAATTAATCAAAATTGTCTTTGCAAATTTTTGATTGGAGATCTGACTAGTGACATAGATGAAAAAAAATATGAAAAAGCAAAACAAAACCTTAATAACTTTTTTTTTATAATAAATTTTGAAAATTTAGATAAAGATATTGATATTTTAAAGTCAAAACTGAATATTCAAAAAGAGATGAGGCATATAGGAAAAAGACAAAAAGAAAAAAAAACATATTCAATTGAAGAAAATAGGGATATAATTAATAACAATAAATATGATATTGAATTATGGGATTATTATCAAAAGAATATTAAAAGTTTAACTTAATCCATTCGTTAGGCCAAAAATCTCTATTATTTACTCGAAAATTAGAAAAAAAATCATCATCTGGTCTGATTATAATTTTATTTTTATTATTAGATAACCATGCCCCCCACCAGTTAAAAGTAGATGTGGTAACAATGAAATGTTTGCATTGAGATAACAGAAAAAGACTATAAATTCTTTGATCAAATTCAATTTTTTGTGATGTTAAATCAATTTTCTTAAATTCAAATTCAAGTAAATCTTTAGGTATTGAATTTAAATCATTCGACCAAAGATAAAAAATTGGATTATTAATTTTTGTTTTAATTAATGAAACCGATTTATTGATATATCTTATTTGTTCTAGTGTAAATTTCCTTGATTTTTCATCGTTTTTGGAGGTATTTTGCCCTCTTCCTTCGGAAAATCTATTTTGTCTAATACATATTCCTACAGAATTCTCATCATTAATTTGATTGAAAAAAGGAATATTTTTAAATTTTGATTCATCCTTAAATTTAAATTCATTTACGATATCGTTTTGATAGTTAATAAAATATTTTGGACTTTCAAAATGCCCCTCTAAATAGATTACATCATTAAACCTATTATTGATAAATTTTTCATCAAAAAAAGTAATCTTATGTTTATCTTTTTTTTCAATAAAAAATTTTTTTGAGGGTCTTAAAAATTCTGTTTTTAATAAAAATTTTCGCTTGATATAACCATATTTGTTTTTGAATTTTAGTTTATCTTCAATAATAGGAGAAGATATATTAAAATTATATAAACCATATTTGCTTACATTTTTTTTTGATAAGAATGCAGTTTCATTATCAAGAAATAAATTTCTATTCATTTTTTTAGATATTGAGTAAGCAGATGCATACATAAACATTTGATTACCTATTTCATTTGAGAGTCTTAATATGATTTTTTTCATTTAAATAAAATTAGACAATTTTTTAATTGTTTTAGTAATTTTTTTACTAGGTATAATAAAATTATACCCATTGTATTTTGGTTTGAATTCATAAAATGCATTTCTATAATTTCTATAGTCATTATAATTTTTGATATCACAAAACCACATATCAATTGTTTCTTTCTTTCTTATAGAAGCTAAATTAGTCATCATTCCATGAAAAGCTATTACTTTTGAGGAACTACTAATTGTATTGTATAAATCTTCACCTTTTATATTATCAAACAAAAGTATTTTCGAATTTAAATCTTTATTAATTATTTTTCTATTTTTAAAGTCAATAGTTTTGAATTTTTCTTTTAAAATATCTTTTTTATTATTATTTTCTATATCTCTAGAAAAAACAACGTAGTCATAATGTTCTAAAAAAAAATTAAATAATTTTGATAAATCATTAATGTCCCAATTTAATCTTTCAGTAATATTTTTCTTTAAATGAAAATATACAAAGTTATTTGGTAAATTTTTTTGAAGAAAATCTGATATACTTAATTTAAAATTAATATTATTATTACTCTTGTTATTTTTTACTTTTGTAAGATCCTCCTGAAGTTTAGTAGTATGATCTCTTTTATAAATAGCTCCTCTATCATTAATTACATATTTAAATAGATATTTTCTTAAAAACGAAGATGGTCTTTTATAATTATTTGGACCATTAATACATAATGCATAAAACTTTATATTTCGAAATAATAAAGGTAAAAAAAAATAAAAATTTTTTGGAGTTAAAATATAAATTTCAGTTATCTTATTTTGGATAAGATAGAATATAAGTTTAATTTTTTCTATAAGACTTAGATCATAGTTGATCTTTTTATAGTTAATATTTCTATTATTAATTAAGAATCTAAATTTTTCACTTCTTTCAGATAAATAAATTTCTATATTTTTGTTTTTATGAAGATCTATTATATTATTAATTGCGTTTAAGCTTTGAACCAAGTCCCCTACCGCATCGTTTTTAAATACAATAACTTTTTCAACATTAGAATTCATTTAGTGTTTTTATTATATAATTAAGTTCTTTTTTTGAAAGATTTGGATCTATAGGTAAACTTATAGATTTTTTAGCTAAAATTTCTGCATTTTTAAATCGTTGATTTTTAAATTTTTTTTTAAATACATTCAATTGATGAATCGCATATGGATAATGGAAACCATATTGTATTTTTTTTTTATCAAATATTTTTATCAAATTTTTTCTATTATTAACTAAGATTACATATTGATGATAGACACATGATTTTGAATATTTTAGCTTTTTAATTTTCTTATTATTTATATTTTTGTTATAAAATTTAGCAATTTTTTGTCTCTTTTTATTATAAAAAGTTAAGTTTTTTAATTTTTCGTTTAATATAATAGCTTGAATGGTATCTAATCTACTATTTAATCCAACAAAGTCGTGTATAAATTTTTTTTCTGAACCTAAATTTCTAAGTTTTTTTAATTTTAAATAAAAATTTAGACTATTTGTTGTTATTATGCCAGCATCTCCATAAGCACCTAAATTTTTTCCTGGATATAAACTAAAGCAGGAAATATCAGTTGTTGATCCAATTTTTCTTTTATTTGGATCAGAATCATCAAATGCACCATGAGCTTGTGAACAATCATCAATTAAATAAATCTTTTTTTTGCTTATAATTTTTTTAATTTTTCTCAAATTTGCTGTTGAGCCGTATAAATGTACTGGCATTATTACTTTGGTGTTGTTAGTTATTTTTTTTTGTAAATGTTTTAAATCTATAGTTGAAGAAAGTTTTTCTGTATCTACTAATACAGGAATTAAATTGGCTTCAATAACTGCAAAAGCCGTTGAACAATAAGTCATGGCAGGAATTAAAACTTCAGAATTTTTTGGGAGATTTAAAGATTTTAAAGCTAAAGTAAGTGCATCAGTACCATTGGCACAACCGACAGCATATTTTGATCCACAAAATTTACTAAAATTTTTTTCGAAAAGTTCAACTTCTTTTCCTAATATGAAATCACCTTTTTTGAAAAGTTTACTTATCTTTTTTAAAGCTGATTTATGTATATTCTTATCCTGTTTAATTAAATCTAAAAACTTGATCATTTCAAATTTTTTCCAAGACTCTAGTTATATCAATATTAAAATTTTTTTTAAAAATTAAATTTGAATTAGTCTTCATTGATTTTGCAACATATTCAATTAAATTAAATAATGGTTCAGATAAATCTATTTCAGGAAGTTCCAGTTTATAAATCATAGTTTTATTATTCTTACGAGTAAAAACCTTCAGTTTATAAATTGGTTCATTTTCATCACAAATTACTATTCCCTTTTCAAATTTAAACTTCATAATTCTTATTTTTACAGGTGAAATCCAAGAATTTTTAATAAAAACTTTAATATTATTTTTATAATTCAAGTTGATATAAGCGGTATCTTTTTGTTTTGTTTTTACAGTATTATATTTTATTGATTTTATTTTAATAGGATTCGACTTAAGTAAAAATCTTAAAATTGATATGTCATGAACACCTAAATCCCACACAACATCAGAGTCTTTTCTAATTGGAGCTTGCTCTCTAAAACTTTCAATTTCCAAGAGTTTACCATATTTTTTTTTCCTTATTATGTTATTAATTAACCTAATTGAACCGGAGAATATAAAAGGATAGTCAACAAATAATTTATTTTTACTTTTTTTCGAAATCCTTTCTAGTTTCTTTACATCATGATTGTTTAAAGCCAAAGGTTTTTCAATTAATATATTAGAATATTTCAAAAAATGTGCAGCTAATTTATAGTGAGTAATAGTTGGAGTAGATATGACAACTAAATCGATTTTTGAAGTATCTAATTTTTTATAATCATTAAGAAATCGAGATAATGGAAAACTCTTTTTTGCATTAATTAAGTTTTTTTTAGATGTATCAACAATATAATCTATTTGAAACTCATTTGAATTTTGAATATTTCTAGCAAGCTTAGGTCCCCAATATCCATATCCAATTATAGCAACTTTATAAATCATTACAAAAATTTAAGTTTTATTTTTTTATTTTTAAAAATTGATTTTATAATTTTATTACCATTATATACAGGCAATTGAAATGGTTGAAATATTAATGCTCTAATTTTGTTGTGTGTCGCTATATTATTCTTAATAAATTTAAAGTGAGTCAATTTATTGTAATTAACACTTTTTCTATTAAAGTAACTTCCATTTCTAGTATTTTGTTTCTTTGATATGTAGTTATCATTTAAAATTTTATTTATATTTTTTCTAAATAGAATTACTGATTTAGTCATAAGTTTAAGATAATTTTCATATGCTGTAATATTTATAGGAATATTAAATTTAATTTTATCAATAATTTCACCTGTATCTATACCTTCATCTATTTTGTGTAATGTGACTCCTGATTTCTTTTCACCATTTGCTAATTGAAAATAATTGGTATGACATCCTCGATATTTTGGTAATAAACTGAAATGAATATTAAATAAATTTTGAGATTTGAATTTATTCGTTTTTAATATTTCTTCATATTCTAATGAAAAAAAGTATAAATTTTTAAGTTTGTATAAATCTTTCAATTTAGTGATCTTAATATTTTTTTTTAAAGCAAATTTTTTGAATGATTTCTGCCACTTATCAATTCCGTTATCGGATTTATTTGGTAATGCTAAAATTTTATAATTTTTATTTTTTTTAATAATAAAATCTAAACATTTTATTGCACATTCATTTTTACCAGCAATACAGATAATTTTATTTTTCCCATGCATATTTATATTTAGGTGTATTACCGAAAGTTTTCGATACAATTGAATCAGCAACAATTCTGTTATTGAAGATTCTGAAATATTTTGCTCTTCCTTTTTTTGAAATACGATTTATTTTAATCATGTCATCTTTTAATTCATTTATTTTATCGATCAAATCATTCTCATTTTTATAAAAAACCATTTCATCCTTAGAAAATAATTCTTGAAATTTAACTTTTTCATTAATAAAAGTTAATATTCCATTTCCGACATAAGATGCTATTCTATTACTTGATGCATATCTTAATGGTTTTCCTCTACTTAAATTTAGAGACATTTTACAAATCATCATTTCTTTATAAAAATCATAATTCCATTTAGGTTTATCATTATTAATTCCTAATATATGAAAATTTATACCTTTTCCTTTGTTTAGAATTTTTTTCAGAAATTCCTCCCTTTCATCATTAGAGTCATTTCTTAAACCACCATAATTTACACCATGACTGAGAGCAAAAAATAAATCTTTATATCTATGTTTGTGATTATAAATCTTAAGATTTTCTATATTTTCATCAACTGGTATAGGTAAATAATTGATCTTATTTTTTTTAATCTTACTTTTGATTTCGCTAGGATGAGTTGTTATAAAATATTTATCAATTAAAGAATTATTTTTTTCAATTAATTCTAAATTTTTTTTCCAGTTCGGTCCATAATTTACAATATGATCTTCATACCATAAAGAAATTTTTGTTTTATTGTTTTTAATTTTTTCCATCGTATTTCTTTTTAAAATATTATTATGTCCAAGCAAAATTAGATCAGGTTTGTAATTATTTGATATTTCAAGAATATCATCATCTAAATTAGAGAATATTTTTTGCGATAGATAATTTCTATAGCTGAAATTAATTACATCACAATTGTTTCTAATTAATCCATTTGTTAATTTAGTCGCTATAGAGATATTGAATAATCTTTGATTATTCTTTTCATTAAAATTTGAAATATGAAGAATTTTAGGGCCGACAGAGTTATTAATATAAATATTTTTTTTTAAAAAATTGAATTTGATTGAATCTAAGAAACTTACTAAATTTTCAATTAAATGTACTGGATTTTTGAAATTTCTTAATTGGTAGTATCTTAATTTTTTTGGATTCTTTATTAAAAAATCTATCATTCTAAAAATTTCTGATGAACTCAAATTTTTTAAGTATAAGTCGTTTTTAAAAGTTTCCATCAAGCCTCCCTTTTGAGAGGTTATTGTTGCACATCCACTAGCAGCTGATTCCATTGAGGTTCTGCCGAAAGGCTCTTCCCATCTAGATGGAACAACTGATATTGAAGATTCTTTATATAAATTCATAATTTTAGAATGTGGCAACCAAGGATGAATTATTAAATTTTTATGATTGAAATCATATTTTTCACGAGGTTCATTACCAGCAACTATTGCTTTCCATTTTGGATATTTGTTTAATATCTTAATGATAGCATTTCCAAATAAATCATATCCTTTTGATGAATTTAATTTTCCAGTAAATATGATTTGATTTTTTTTGTTAAAATTAAATTTTTTTAATTTATTGATTGATGGATATAAAATTTCACAGTTAGATTTAGTCTTATATGGCAATCCTTCAAAAAATTTTTTTTTAGTCCATAAACTTACAAAAAATACTTTGTCTGTATTTTCGAGAATCTTTATTCTTTCTTTAATTGTTTTTGACCCTCTAATATCTTGAGGATTATTATGAAAAAAAAATATTAACTTAGATTTAACTCTTTTATTTATCAAAAAATTTAGATATTCAGGTCTATTATGTATCTCAATAATTTCAAAATTTTTTTTTAAATAATCTTTATAAAAAAAATTTATATATTGTTTTGCCTTTGAAAAACTTGTTTGTGAAATATTTATATTTTTAAAGTTTTTTGAAAAAGGTTTAAGTTTATTTTCTAAATTTCCATAAATAATAGTTTGTGATGAGAGAGATGAAAGAATTGAATAATCTTTTACCCATATCGAAGCTGCACCTGCATGATTTTCTGAATAAATTTCCTTATATGGTAAAATAATTGCAATTTTTTTTTTCATCTATTTATTTATAATTTTTTCTAAGATTTCTTTTTTAAATTTTCTATTTCTTTTAAGTTTATATTCATAAGACATAGCTTCAGATTTTGATATAAATCTTTTTTTATAAATTAATTCCCATTTATGACCTTTTGTTGATTTTGCTCCTTTATTATTGTTATGATTAAATAAGCGTTTTTTAAGATTGTTAGTGTAACCAACATAGGTTTTGTTTATTTTTGAAAACTTTGTTTTAATTATATATACAAAAAAATACATTAATTAATGGCGGTCCCTAGGGGAATCGAACCCCTCTTTCGAGGATGAAAACCACGTGTCCTAACCGATAGACGAAGGGACCAAATTTGGATCTTTTATTGTAAAAAATAATATTTATCAAGTTTTTATAATATCTTCTCTTATAACAATTTTACACATATTTGAGCTTTTGTGTGTAACTAAAGTTTCAGTAATATACTTATTATCTTTTACATTAATACCTTTTACTAAATCACCTGTGGTTATACCAGTAGCACAGAATATTGAATCACCTTTAATAATTTCTTTTAAATCATATTTTTTATTTAAATCTTTGATTCCCATTTGTTTGGCTCTATTAATATCTTTGTCATTATCAAAAAGAAATCTGCCCTGAAATTTACATCCGTAAGCATCAATTGCAGATGCGGCTAAAACACCTTCGGGACCTCCACCAATCCCTAAAAAAATATCTACATCATATTTTTTATCTGTTATCATCAAAGCTCCGGATACATCACCATCAGAAATTAATTTTATTTTTACTTTCATTTTTTTTAATTCATTTATAATTTCGTTATGTCTGGGTCGATTTAATAAACAGGCAGTAATATTTCTAATATCTTTATTTAAAGCATCAGCTATATTTTTTATATTTTTTTCAATTGAAAAATCTAGATCAGTTGCATCATTAGGTACATGCTTTGATACTGCTAATTTGTCCATATAGGTCTCTGGTGCATTGAAAAGATTTCCTTTCTCCGCAACTGATATTACGGATAGTGCTCCTGGTAAATTTTTTGCAACAAAATTTGTACCTTCAAGTGGATCTACTGCAATATCAATATTCAAATCTCCGCCCGCACCTAATTTTTCACCTATATATAACATTGGAGCATCATCAAGTTCACCTTCACCAATGACAACTTCACCATTGATTTTAAGTTTATTAATTTCATTTCTCATCGAGTCTGTAGCAGCTTTATCAGCATTTATTTTATCATTTTTACCAATAAATTGATTGCACGATATCGCAGCTTTAGAGGTTACTGTGATAATCTTATTAATTAATTCTTTATTTAAAGACACTAAATTTTTTCTCTAGTTATTTTTTCAGTATTAGTTTTTAATTTATATTCAAATTCGTTAAGTCTTTTCCAAACAGAAATTAATTCAACTATTATTGGCCAGCTCCTGACTAAATATTGTAATGAGGTTTCTACTCTTCCAAATGCTCTAATAATTTGTTGAACAAAACCTAATGTAATTGCACCTGTTACTATTGTTGGAGCTAAAGCTAGATAAGGGACAATAACCATTCCTTGTAGATAGCTCCATTTAACTGCATTAAAATATAAATAGTGAAAATACATTTTATAATGTATTTTTCTTACGCCTCCATACAAATCATCAATTCTGGCTGGTTGTGCACTTTCTTTAAAATCTTCACCCAAAACTAGTTCTTTTCTGTATGCAGCTTCCTCTTTTTGGATATCATATTCAATACCAGGTAATTTAATTCCTACTGATGCGAGAATAAATGTACCTCCTAAAGCAGAAATAATTGCAACCCAAACCAAAGCATGATTTACCTCTCCTATCCATGGGAGAACTGTAATACTTTTGGATAAACCCCATAAAATTGGAGTAAATGCAATTAAAGTCATTACACTTCTTAAGAGTTCAGCACCCAAACCTTCCATTATTCTTGCAAACTTAAGAGTATCTTCTTGAACTCTTTGAGAAGCTCCTTCAATTGATGAAGCGAAATTCCACTTATCATGATAAAAGTCAGCCATAGCTGTTCTCCATCTAAAAGTCCAATGACTAGTAAAATAATCACTGAATATAACAACTAATATGTAAATAGCCGCAATTTTTGCAAAAGTAAAAAGATAAGCAATAAATTCTTTCTCGGTTACAGCTCCTGGCTCAGCTAGGGCTTTTTGTAAAGTATCATAAAACTCGCCAAACCATTCATTAATTCTTACATCTAATTGAACTTGATACCAGGTAGCAGCAAGAATAATTATTGTTCCTCCAATACTCCAAAAATGCCATCTTTTGTCTGTAAAAAATTTAAACATTTAAATTATTTTAAAAAATTATCTGCATAGGATTTTTTATTTATTTTTCTTTTTTTTGGTTCAATTATTTCAAAATCTATTTTATTTTTCTTTGCATAGTCAATAGCCATTTCTTTTGATGAAAATTCTAAATTCAATTCCGATAAAGTATTTGTACTAGTTTCCCACCCCATTAATGGATTGATACCTGAGTCACTTGTTTCAAACTCAATAATCCACTTATCAGTTTTACCTAAACCTGATTGCATGGATGTTTTAGTGGGTATGTATATTTTTGCTTTTTTCATAAAAGTGGTCGGGGCGGCAGGATTTGAACCTGCGACCCTCTGGTCCCAAACCAGATGCGCTACCAGGCTGCGCTACGCCCCGATTGAGCTACTAATACATTAGATATTAAATATTTCAAAGGATAAATAGTATCTATTATGGGGCTTTTTAAAAAGAATCATATATAAATGATTAATGATTATTACCTGTACAAATTGTAATAAAAAATTTGATATAAATTCTGATTTGATTCCAAAAAATGGAAGACTATTAGAATGCAGTAGCTGTAATCATCAGTGGTTCTTTAAAATAGAAAAAAATGAAAAAGTTTCAAAATCTTCATTTAAAGAAATAAAACAAGAAATCAACCCAAGTAATGAAATCGTAAATATTCCAAAAAATGAAATAAAACCCAAAACAGAAAGTAAAAAATTAAATAAAGATATAAAACAGATAAGCAACAAAACTGAAAACAAACAAAATAAAGATACTCCTTACAAACCAAATGCAAGTAAAAAAAAGAAAAAAATAAAAATTCTAAACTTAATTATTGTTTTCATTATTTCTTTTGTAGCATTTATAATTTTAATAGATACTTTCAAAAATCCAATTAGTATAGTCATACCTAATATTGAATTTTTATTAAATAACCTATATGAGTCATTAAAAGATATAAGACTTTTTTTTAATGATTTAATTTAAAATTATGATTAATGTTTTATCGAAACCATTCAAATGGTTTTTTAAGTTGGAAGCAGCAAGTGGATTAGTTCTATTATTTGCTGCAATAATAGCTCTTATTATCAGTAATTCTAATTTTTCGGATTTATACTTTTCGACTTTAAATGAATATCTTTTTTTAGGTGTAAATGAATTTGGACTTAAGCTTACCGTCATTCATTGGATAAATGATGCATTAATGGCAATATTTTTCTTCTTTGTAACCCTTGAAATTAAAAGAGAATTTTTACAAGGAGAGCTTTCAAATATAAAACAAGCTTTGCTACCAATAATTGCTGCTGTTGGTGGGATGCTTATTCCAGCTTTAGTTTATATTTTTATAAATTTTGGAGATAGTGAAACTTTAAATGGATGGGCCATACCATCAGCTACAGACATAGCTTTCTCATTAGGTGTTTTATCTTTGTTAGGAAAAAGAGTTCCTTTATCATTAAAGGTTTTTTTAACCGCACTTGCAATTATTGATGATTTAGGTGCAATTGTTATAATCGCACTATTTTATTCTGGTGATCTAAGTATAAAATATTTATCTTTAATGTTAGCTGCTTTTTTAGTTTTATTAATTATAAATAAATTTAATATTAAAAAATTTCTTCCCTATTTATTAGTTGGATTATTCCTTTGGGACTTTACTCACAATTCTGGTATCCATGCAACAATAGCTGGAGTATTACTGGCAATGACAATTCCACATAGAAAAAAAGAAAAAGATTTTTCATTATTAATGAAAGTAGAACATTCAATAAGTCCTTATGTTGCTTTTGGAATAATGCCTTTGTTTGCGTTTGCTAATGCAGGAGTATCGCTGGATGGACTATCTTTTAATTCATTATTAGACAAAGTTCCTCTAGGTATTGTTTTAGGATTGTTTTTAGGTAAACAATTTGGTGTTTTTATTTTTTCTTATGTATCAATTAAACTTAAAGTAGCTCAAATGCCAAATAACACAAGTTGGTATAATTTTTATGGAGTTGGAGTTTTAACTGGTATTGGCTTTACGATGAGCTTATTTGTGGGAAATTTAGCTTTTGCTGAAAATCTTCAGTATATGGATGGTGTGAAAATTGGAGTTTTAACTGGGTCATTATTATCCACTTTATTTGGTTACTTCTTGATATTACTTACACCCAATAAATAAATTTTTGATGAAAAAAGTAATAATTATTGCAATAACATTTTTTATGTTTTTTTTTAAAAATACAGCTGTATCTAATTACGAAAAAGTTTTTTTTGATTTTAATATAAAAAGTATCTCAGGAGATATAATAGATTTAAAAGAATACAAAAATAAAGTTATCCTAGTGGTCAATACAGCAAGTTATTGCGGATTCACAAAACAATATGAAGATTTACAAGTTCTATGGGAGAAATATAAATCTAAAGGCTTAATTGTATTAGGAATACCATCAAATTCCTTTAATCAAGAAAAAGCTAATGATAAAGATGTAAAACAATTTTGTGAGGTAAATTTTAATATTAATTTTCCACTTACAACGATAATAGATGTAAAAGGAAAAGATGCACATGAAATATATAAATGGGCTGAAAATAACTATGGAAAAGCAGCAATTCCAAAATGGAATTTTCATAAAATACTTATTGATAAAGAAGGTAAAATTATAGATACGTTTACCTCTTTTACAAATCCTTTATCAAAAAAAATAATAAATAAAATTGAAGAGTTATTAAGTTAGAATTTTTATTTAGTTATATTTTGAATATAATCTTTTAAACTAATTTTTCCAAAATATTTAAAAACTTTATTATTCAGATTTAAATTTGTAAGAGCAGATGCAAATCTTTCTCCAGGTCTTGCATTTAGAAACTTAATTTTAGATCCAAACATTTTTGCAACTTGTAAAATTGTATAACTTTTATGGTTAGAGATGCTGTAATGTCTACATTTATTATTTTTCCAAGCCAAATAACAAATTTGGACTGTATCGTAAATATGTGTAAATCTTCTTGATTGTGTTCCAGGTTTTACAACTCCTAAAGGTTTATTTTTTTTATAACAGTCTTCAAAAATTCCTATCACTGTTGCCATTTTACCTTTACAAATTTGATTAGGACCATACACATTATAGAAATATATTACTTCATACTTGAAATTAAACCATTTTTTTAAGTTTTCTAATAATTCTAAATTTTTAGCTTTTGTAAAAGCATATGGAGAT
Source organism: uncultured Pelagibacteraceae bacterium (assembly GCA_902552705.1). Classification (GTDB taxonomy): domain Bacteria; phylum Pseudomonadota; class Alphaproteobacteria; order Pelagibacterales; family Pelagibacteraceae; genus Pelagibacter. Next base: position 4,466 of record CACDHZ010000017.1, on the reverse strand, counting down.
AAGTTCTTATCGTTACCTTTATTACCTAAAGTAGCTGAAGTAGCTGAATAAATTAACTTTATATTATTCTTCAAACAATAATTAAAAACTTCATTAGAACCAATTGTATTAGAATTTATACAATCATTCATTTGAAGGAAACTTTGATAAATACGAGAAAATTCTCCAAAATGAAATAAAGAAACTATTTTTTGTGGGTTTTTAATTAATTTTGCAATATTTTTTGTATCCCCTTTCACATACTTTATTCTGCTATTCCTAATGTGATTTTTACGTGAACCAGTCGAGTAATTGTCTATACTAATTATCTTAAATTTAGTTTTACTTAAAAGTAAAGAAATTAGATTTGATCCAACAAATCCAGCTCCACCAGTAATAATAATTGTATTTTTATGCATTCTAAATATTAATACTTAAACCATCATAACCTGGTAATATATTATTAGGTAATATTTTCAATAATTTGTTATAATCAAGGTCTGAGTGTAAATTTGTTAATATTGTTTTTTTTGGTTTCAATATTTTTACAATTCTCAATACATCGTCTAAATTAAAATGTGATGGATGTTTATCATATCTCAGGCAATCAATTATCAAGTATTTTAAACCTTTAAAGTTATTAAAATCTTTTTGATAAAATTTATTTGCATCACTAATATAAGCTAATTTTTTATTTATAATATAGGCAACCGTATCAATTAAACCATGTTTAACTTTTATAGCTTTTATATTGATTTTCTTAGTTGAGTTTCTAATTTCAAAATTTTTTTTTAAATTTTTTAGCAATAAGAAAGCAGGATAATCGTATTTTTTTTTAAAACAATATGAGAAATTTTTATATAGATATTTAGCAGTTGGTTTATCGCAGTATACAGGAATTCTTTTTTTTTGTTTTAAATAAAAAATCCTTAAATCATTAATTCCATGCGTTTGATCAGCATGCATATGGGTGTATAAAACTTGATCAATTGATTTAATTTTTTTATTTAATAATTGTTGTCTTAAATCTGGACTAGTATCAATTAAAATATTTGATTTACCAAATGAAATAAGAGCAGAACATCTTGTTCTAAAGTTTTTTTTATTTTTTGGATTGCACTTACCAAAAAAACCATCTGGTCTTGGTACACCCATAGAGCTTCCTGTTCCCAGAAGAGTAAATTTAAAATTCATTAAAAAAAAGATTATTAAAATTATTTGTACTAATAACATCCATTTCATTAATAGATATATTTTTTAATTCTGCTAACTTTTCTAATGTATATTTAATAAAACTTGGTTCATTTTTTTTTCCTCTCATTGGAGTTGGTGCTAAAAATGGACTATCAGTTTCAATTAAAAGTTTTTCCAGAGGAATTGTTTTGAATGTGTTTTGTAAATCAATACTATTTTTAAAGGTTATTATTCCACTTGCTGAAAAAAAAGCATTTAGATTTCTTAATTTTTTTGCAAAATTTGACGATCCTGTAAAACAATGCATAAGTATTTTTGGTTTTTCCTCTTTATATTTTGAGAGTATATCATAAGTTTCTTCTTCTGCATTTCGCGAATGAACAATTAATGGAACATCTAAATCTATAGCAGCTTCAATATGATTGTTAAAACTTTCTATTTGAGATTTTTTATCACTATTATTGTAATAAAAGTCAAGACCAGTTTCACCTACACCTATAATCTTTTTATTTAATTTAACATTTTTAATAATTTCATTTTTTGATACAAAAAAATTATTAGTTTCATGAGGATGAATCCCGTATGTTCCGTATATAATTGAGTCTTTTTCTATTAATTTCAAGATATTAACAAAACTAGTTTCTGTAGTACAAATAGTTAAAAGTTTTTCTATACCTACATTTTTTGATCTAACTAATATTTCAGATAAATTACTAATAATAGGTTCATGATCTAAATGGCAGTGTGAATCAATCATTTTTTTATATTTTTTTAAAAAGAATACCTATTTTTTTTATTTTAGAACCTTTTTTAATATAGTTGTGATCAATTATAGTTTCAAATTTTAAATCTTTCTCTTCGATTCCAAACGATTTTAACACTTTCAAAGACGTTGCTGGAATAATTGGGTATAATAATATTGTTACTTTTCTAATTAATTCTAAGGAAGTATATATAATTGTGTTCAATCTTAATTCATCTGATTTTTTTTTCCAAGGAGCCTCATCATTAAAGTACTTATTTGCAGCAAATAATTGTGTAACAATAAAGTTTATATATGAATTAATATCCTGTTTATCAATAAATTTTAATATTTCATCAAACTTTTTTTCATAAATAGAAAGAATTGATTTATCATTGTCAGTAAAATTTATACTTTCAGAAATTTTTAAATTTGCATTTTTTTCACAAAAAGAAATAACTCTTTGACATAAATTTCCATAATTATTCGCTAAGTCACTATTAATACAGTTTTCTAACTTTTCCTCAGATATATTGCCATCATTACCAAAAGACACTTCTTTAATAAGATAATATCTTAATGGATCTAATCCATAAGTTTGTATAATTTGTAATGGATCTAAAATATTTCCTTTTGACTTAGACATTTTTTGATCACCCGAGAGGATCCATCCATGACCATAAACTCTTTTAGGGGGTTTGATACCTGCAGCTAATAAAAATGCAGGCCAGTAAACAGCATGAAATCGCAAAATGTCTTTACCTATTATATGTAAATCAGCTGGCCAAAAGTCTTTATACAATTTGTCATTTTCATTAGGATAATTTAATGCACTTAAATAATTAGTTAAAGCATCTAACCATACATACATTACATGATCAGAATTTGATGGAACTGGTATTCCCCATTTAAAAGATTTTCTACTAACTGATAAATCTTTTAAACCACTTTTAACAAAGCTAATAACTTCATTTTTTCTTGAAATGGGTAATATAAAATTTTCATTTTCTGAATAAAATTTTAATAAAGATTCTTGCCATTTAGATAATTTGAAAAAATAAGATTCTTCTTCTACCCATTCAACTGGAGAGCCTGATGATATTGATTGTTTTTTACCATCTATATCTTCAATTTCATCTTCGGAATAAAATGCTTCATCAGATACTGAATACCACCCGGAATATTTAGATAAGTAAATTTCTCCTTTTTTTTCAAGGATATTCCAAATATTTGTTGCAGATTTTTTATGTCTATCTTCTGTAGTTCTTATAAAATCATTATTTGATAAATTTAGTTTTTTAGTTAAATCTTTGAATATTTGACTAATCTCATTACAAAATAATAAAGTATCTTTATTGTTTTCTTTTGCAGCTCGTTCAATTTTTTGCCCATGTTCATCGGTTCCGGTTAAATAAAAGACATTATACCCTTGAATTCTTTTAAAACGTGCAAAAAAATCTGCTATAATACTTGAATAAGCATGACCCATATGAGGTTTTGCTGAAGGATAATAAATAGGTGTAGTAATGTAATAATTTTTAGCCATTTAATAATTTAGATTTAAATTCTAAAAATAAACTTTCTTCATCTAAATTAAATTTTTCAGAATTACGAATTTTATTAATAAAATCATGATAAAAGCTAAGAATAGATTCTTTATTTATAGAAAATTTGTATTCTCTAAGAAAAAAAGCTTCAATTAAATTAATTAAAATCATTTTAATGATTTTATTATTCTTATAATATTTATTATCAATTAATAAATTCAAAAGAATATTTAAATTGCAATTTTTTATGTCAATTCCCTCTTCATCAGAAAAATTGATTAAAGAAATAATTTCTCCAGGAGAATTATAATAATTTAGTAAATCATTATTAACTATTTCTAATACATTTTTATTTAAAATCTTATTTAAAATATCAATTGTTTCATTGTATGAAAGATTAATTCTAAAAGATAAACATCTAGATTTTAAAGTTGGTAAAATATTCTTATGATAATTGTGAATGAGAATAAAAAAGACATTGTCATTTGGCTCTTCAATTACTTTTAATAAAGCATTTACAGAGTTTTTATTTAAAAATTCAATGTTATCAATTAAGATAAACTTATATATATTATTAAATGATGACATATTCGTATAAGAAATCATCTTTCTAACTTGATCTATATCAATACTTTTTTTTTCTTGTATAGAATTTACACAATAAAAATTAGGATGCGAATTATTTTGTATTAATTTAAAAGATCTATTTTTATCATTTATAGTAAAATTTTTTGTATCATAACTACAATCCTCATTTTTTGATAAAATATAATTAACTATATGATAAGCCATTGTTGATTTACCTAATCCCTTTTTTCCTGTTAATAAAATCTTATTTGGCATTTTTTTTTCATTAAAAAGGTTGGTAATTTCATTAAAAAAATGATCCATTCCATATAGTTTAGTATTTTCTGAAGGTTTTAATTTCATAATTAAATTAGCTCATTTACTTTATTTAATATGGTTTTTTTGTTAGATTTTATATCTAAATTAGAATTTATTTT
>CACDHZ010000016.1 GCA_902552705.1 uncultured Pelagibacteraceae bacterium | reverse complement strand
CAATCCTACAAAGAGTTTTTATTTTTTTAATATCTCCTGTTGTATATTTTATCTCAACTTCGACTTTGTCTAAAGGATTTATACCATTTTGTATGTCAATAATTGAGAATAACTCTGATCCTTTTAAATTTAATTTAATTCTATTTACTCCGTCTATAAATTGTAATGGAAGTATTCCCATGCCAATTAGGTTTGATCTGTGAATTCTCTCAAAACTTTCTGCTAATACAACTTTTACTCCTAATAACTTTGTTCCTTTTGCTGCCCAATCTCTTGATGATCCAGTTCCATATTCTTTTCCACCAATAACAATTAGATCAGTTCCTCTTTTTTTATACTCAACGACTGCATCATAAACAGGCATTACTTTTTCTTCAGGATATAATTTTGTAAATCCCCCTTCGGTATCAGGTGCCATCTCATTCTTAATTCTAATATTAGCAAAAGTACCTCTCATCATTACTTCATGATTGCCTCTTCTTGATCCATAAGAATTATAATCTTTGGGGAGTATTTGATGTTTCATAAAGTATTCTCCTGAAGGACTTTCTTTTTGAATATTTCCAGCTGGTGAAATATGATCTGTTGTTATCATATCTCCTAAAATCAACAGTGGCCTTGCATCTTTAATCTGCTTGAAACCTTCAGGGTGATCTGGGAGATTATCAAAAAAGGGTGGTTTTTTCACATATGTTGAATTTTCTTCCCACTTATAAATACTGCTTTTTTCTGTTTTAATCTCTTGCCATTGTTTTGGTCCCTCAGAAACATTTGAATATCTTTTGATAAACATTTCAGCATTTAGAGATGACTTTAAAGTTTCTTCAATTTCTTTATTGGTTGGCCAAATATTTTTCATAAAAATATCTTTACCGTTTTTATCTTTTCCAAAAGAATCTTTATATAAGTCAAAACTCATATGTCCTGCTAATGCGTAAGCTACAACTAACGGAGGTGATGCTAAATAATTTGCTTTAATATGAGGTGAGATTCTTCCTTCAAAATTCCTGTTTCCAGATAAAACTGAGACAGCATAAATATTTTCTTTTTGAATGGCTTCAACAATATTATCAGCTAATGGTCCAGAATTACCAATACATGTTGTGCAACCATAACCAACAAGATTGAATCCAAGTTTGTCTAAATATTTATTCAAACCTGCTTTTTCTAAATAATCAGTTACTACCTGAGATCCTGGTGCAAGTGAAGTTTTTACCCAAGGTTTTACTTCTAGACCTAACTCTATTGCTTTTTTGGCAAGTAAACCCGCACCAATCAGAACATTTGGATTAGAAGTATTAGTACAAGATGTTATTGCGGCAATTAAAATTGAACCATCTTTTATTTGATATTTTGTATTAGAAACTTTAGATGATGAAAAAATTTTCTTTTTAGTTATTTCTGAAAAACTTTTTTGAAAGTTAGTTGAAGCATCGGTTAATAATACTTTGTCTTGTGGTCTTTTAGGTCCAGAAATTGTAGGTACAACTGTTGACATATCTAAAGTTAAAGTATCTGTAAATACTATATCATTGCTTGCCCACAAACCTTGAGCTTTTGCGTATTCTTCAACAATTTTAACGGTTAGTTGATCTCTTCCTGAAAATTTTAAATACTTTAAAGTTTCATCATCAATTGGAAAAAACCCACAAGTAGCTCCATACTCTGGAGCCATATTAGCAATAGTAGCACGATCTGCTAATGTTAAATTTTTCAATCCTTCTCCATAAAATTCAACAAATTTTCCAACTACACCTTTGTCTCTTAACATTTTAACGACTGTTAAAACTAAATCGGTTGCTGTAGTTCCTTCTGGCATTTTATTTATAATTTCAAAACCTATAACTTCAGGGATTAACATTGAAATAGGTTGGCCTAACATTCCTGCTTCGGCTTCTATGCCTCCTACGCCCCATCCTAGTACTGATAAACCGTTAACCATAGTTGTGTGACTATCTGTTCCAACTAATGTATCCGGAAAAAGATATTTATCTCCCATAAACTCTTCACTCCAAACTACTTTAGATAAGTATTCTAAATTTACTTGATGACATATACCCGTTCCTGGAGGAACAATTCTAAAATTATCAAATGCCTGTTGACCCCACTTTAAAAATGAATATCTCTCACCATTTCTTTTAAATTCTATTTCAACATTTTTATCAAATGAGTCTGGCTTTGCAGATTGATCCACTTGTACTGAATGATCGATAACAAGATCCACTGCTGACAAGGGATTAATACTATTAGGATCTTTATTCTTGTCTTTTACAGCCTCCCTCATTGCAGCTAAATCCGCTACCGCAGGTATCCCAGTATAATCTTGTAATAAAACTCTCGCAGGTCGATAAGCAATTTCTGTTTTAGATTTTTTTTCCTTTAACCAAGTTTTAATCGCATCAATTTGACTTTTTGTAACTGATAAATCGTCTTCATATCTAAGAAGATTTTCCAAAAGTACTTTAATTGACTTAGGAAGTCTTGTGATGCCATTTAATCCATTTTCCTCTGCTTTTTTAAGAGAATAAAATTTATAATTTTTTCCCTCAACTTTAATATCCGATAAAGAGTTGTAAGAATTTTTTATTCCTGGTTTCATAGTTTATATATAAAATGTAATTATGCTCAAAAGAAGAAGCACTGACATAACATAATTAAAGTACTTAATAAATTTCTCATTTGTCGCAAATTTCCTCAAAAATTTTCCTATAAAAGTCCATAAAGTAATACTTGTTGATGAAAATAAGAAGGCCAGAAATACTACTTGAGTAGCATAATTAATATAATTTGCTCCTAACTCTACGTATGTTGAAACAACTATTATTGCTACTGATACACCTTTCGGATTTAAATATTGAAAAAGAAAAGTTTCAATAAATTTAACTGGGTTTTCTTTTTTTGTCTCATTAGAAGCACTAGAAAAAGAAATCTTATAAGCAAGATATAACAGAAATAATGTTCCAAGATATTTTATTATCAACTGAATAATTGGGAATAATTTAAAAATATTAATTAAACCAATTGTCAAAAAAAGAACTAAAGAAGTAAACCCTAAAGTAACCCCAAGAATATGTGGAATAGTTTTAGCAATTCCAAAATTAAATCCTGAATATGAAGCGACAACATTATTTGGACCAGGCGTATAAGCTGTAACAAACCAAAATAAAGCAATTGAAAATATTTCTGGATGCATACTTAAGCTATTGGTAATCCGTTTTCAGATTTTTGTGATGGATGTACTAAAATTACTTTACCATCTTTATCAATTGAACCTAAAATCAAAACCTGAGAAACTACTCCAGCAATATTTTTTTCAGCAAAATTACACACGCCAATTACTTGTTTTCCTTTTAGATTTTCTTCATTGTAATAATGAGTTATCTGAGCTGAAGATTGTTTAATACCAATTTCTTCACCAAAATCTACTTCAACAACTAAAGAGGGTTTTCTAGCTTTTTCATTTTTTTTAACTGATATTACGGTACCAACTCTAATATCAACTTTATCAAAAATATCATATGTTATTTGTTCTTTCATAATGGCAGTATTTATAATAATTATTGGTTATGAGTACAGAAATTAATTTTGAGGAATTATATAACAATTCTGTAAAAATTTTGACTGACCTTATAGGTTTTAGAACAATTTCTGGAGAAGATAACAGTGCCTTGATAAATTATTGTGAAGACTATCTGCATAAACTTGGTGCCACTTCTTTTAAAACATTTGACGATGACAAAAAAAGGGTAAACCTTTTTGCCACTATAAAAGCAAAAAAAAGCAACGGTACTAAACCAATAATTTTATCTGGACATACAGATACAGTGCCAGTTTCAAAAAGTTGGAGTACAGATCCATTTAAAGCCACTATTAAAGATGACAAACTTTATGGCAGAGGTTCATGTGATATGAAAGGTTTTATTGCCTGTACATTAGCTTTTGCTCCTATTTATGCTCAAACAAATTTAAACAGAGATATCCATTTTTCATTTACTTTTGATGAAGAAACAGCCTGTATAGGAGCTCCAATTTTAATTAATGAATTAAAAAAAAGAAATATTCAAGATGGTATTTGTATAATTGGTGAACCAACAAAAATGAAAATTATTGATGCTCATAAAGGTTGCTATGAATACACTACTTATTTTGAGGGTTTAGCTGGTCATAGCTCGGCACCACATAAAGGTGTAAGTGCAGTTGAGTTTGCTACAAGGTATGCAAATAAACTACTTGAACTTCGGGAGGAATTAAAAAAAAGAGCTCCAAAGAACTCTATTTTTGATCCACCTTTTTCAACTTTACAAGTTGGTGGAATTTTTGGTGGAATAGCTCACAATGTCATTGCAGATAAGTGTCATATTAATTGGGAAACGAGACCGGTTATCAAGGAAGATGGAATATTTTTAAATGAACAGATTGATAAATATGCAAATGAAATTCTATTACCAGAGATGAAAAAAGTATTTCAAAACTCAAAAATTACAAAAAAGATTATTGGTGAAGTTACAGGGTTTGATCGAGTAAAAAAATCTGAAGCATGTGAATTAGTTGCTAGTTTAACCGGTGACAATTCTAGAGAAGTAGTATCGTTTGGAACTGAAGCAGGTTTATTTCAAGAAATTGGTATTAGTACCGTAGTATGTGGTCCTGGTTCTATTGATCAAGCACATAAAGTAGATGAATTTATTGAACTTAATGAATTAAAGAAATGCATAAATTTTCTAAATGGTATAAAGTTGAAGTCTATTTCAAATTAATAAATTGTTAAGAAATCTAAATTAAATTATATTTATACATGGTTAAAAAAAATTCAAGAGATCTTGTTGGCTATGGTAGTAAAGGAAAAAAAATTTTATGGCCTAATAATGCAAAATTAGCTCTTCAAATAGTTTTAAATTATGAAGAAGGAGGAGAAAATTGTGTATTAAATGGTGATAAATATTCTGAAACTTTTTTATCAGAAATTATTGGTGCCAAAGCAATCAAAGGCAGGCACATAAGTATGGAAAGTATCTACGAATATGGATCTAGATCAGGGTTTTGGCGTTTAGATAAATTATTTAAAGAAAAGAAAATTCCAATAACAATTTTTGGAGTAGGACTAGCATTAAAACAAAACCCCGAAGTATGTAATGCAATTAAAAATGGTGACTATGAAATTGCAGCTCATGGTTATAGATGGATAGACTACCAAAATGTAAAAAAATCAGTTGAAAAAAAACATATGCAACTTGCCATCAAAACGATTAAAGATATTTTTGGTACAAGACCTTTAGGCTGGTACACGGGGCGATGCAGCCCTAACACAAGAGATTTAGTTTTTGATGATGGTAGTTTTTTATATGATAGTGATAGTTATAGTGATGATTTACCATATTGGGAATATAGAGGTAAAAAGAAACAGTTAATTATTCCTTATACTTTAGACAACAATGATATGAGATTTGCGACAAACCAAGGATTTAATACTGGTGATCATTTTTATAATTATTTAAAAGATAGTTTTGATGCTTTGTATGAAGAAGGAAAAATAAGTCCTAAAATGATGTCCGTTGGATTACACTGTAGACTGATAGGAAGACCTGGAAGAATTCAGTCTTTAAGGAAATTTTTAGATTATGTTCTTAAATTTGAAGATATATGGATTTGTAAAAGAATTGATATAGCAAAGCACTGGATTAAAAATTACTCATAATATGAAAGAAAAAATAATATTTACTAATGGATTAATAGATTTAGCTCAACCAAGGTTGGGTACAAAAGTAATTTATAAAACTGATGATTTTTTTGCATCTGCTAATAGAATTATAAGCCCATCAGCGCCAGTTTTCAAAGAAGGTGTGTTTGATAAACATGGAAAATGGATGGATGGATGGGAGTCTAGAAGAAAAAGAGTTTCTGGACATGACTACATTATTTTAAAACTTGGTAAACCAGGAAAAATTTCTAAGATTGATGTTGATACGTCTCATTTTAATGGTAATCAACCAGCGATGGTTTCAATTGAAGGTGCATTTTCCAGCTCAAATAAAATTAATCAATTTAAATGGGCTCAAATTCTTCCAAAAAAAAAGACTAAAGCTAATTCTCATCATTTTTTTTCAATAAAAAATAAAAAAATATTTACTCATATTAAATTTAATATTTTTCCTGATGGAGGCGTTGCAAGATTAAGATTATATGGATCTATTGCAAAATCAAAAAAATTTAAAAATAAAAAAATAAATCTTGCTTCGTTATTAGATGGAGCGACTATTATTGCTTGTAACAATGAGCATTTTGGTAAAGCTGAAAATATTTTAGCTCCAGGTAAAGCAAAAAATATGGGTGATGGTTGGGAGACCAGAAGAAGAAGAAGCAAAGGAAATGATTGGTTAATTTTTAATTCTATTGATGGAAGATCTATTGATAAAATTGAAATTTCAACTCATCATTTTAAAGGAAATTATCCCAGCTATTGTTCTTTACAAGCAGCTTATATACCATCAAAAAGTTCGAAGCAAATTGTAAACTCTTCAAATAAATGGAAATATTTGTTAAAAAATACAAAACTATCTGCTAACAAAACTCATAAATTTAAAAATTCTTTAATGAAAAAAGAAAAAATCAATCATATTAGAATTAATATATTTCCTGATGGTGGTATATCTAGATTTAGAATTTTTGGTAAAAAAATATGACAAATTTAATTATAAAACCAAAACCAATTACTAAAGAAAACTTCAAAAAATTCGGTGACATGATAACAACTGCAGACATAAAACCGATCGATATTAATAATGGATACGCAAAAAGATATGACGGGATTGCAAATTTAGATACTAAAAAGGATAATGGGGAGTCCACTATTAGTATTTTTTCAGCTCTTAAAAGATCTTTTCCTATGAAAATTGATATGATGGAAAAACACCCTTTGGGAAGTCAGGCCTTTATTCCAATGAAAGAAACAACATTTTTAGCTTTTGTTGCTCCTGAAGGAGAACAGCCAGACTTAAATAAGATTGAGTCTTTTATAATTCCAAAGGGAATCGGAGTTAATTATAACCCTGGAATTTGGCATTTTCCTTTAATTTCAACTGAGGATATGAATTTTTTGGTTGTTGATAGATTAGGAGATGGAGAGAATTTAATTCTTTACGATCTAAACAAAGAAAATATTACTTTGGAATTTGAGTGATAAAAAAAAGCCCGTCAAAAAAATTGACGGGCTTTAATTTAAATTTTAATTATCTTCTAGATGATATTGCTAAATGAATTATTGCACCTAAAGATGCTCCTATAATCCATGCATATCCTCCACCACCGCCTAAGTTAGCGAAGAAATCATCCATTCCTAAAAATAAGATGTTTGGCCATACTGTTCCAACAGCAATATATCCTGAAAGCACCCAAGCTAACATTCCTTTGCCATTAAACCCGCCATTATAATGATACTTACCTTTAGGTGAGTCACTAAATAAATCATCAACATCTAATCTTTGTTTTTTGATTATATAGTAATCAGTAATCATTATTCCAAACACTGGAGCTAAAATTGCACCTAGAGTGTTTACAAAAGGAAATAATCCCATTTGAGTGATTACTGCAACCCACATACCACCAATAACAAAACCAAAACCAGCAGTTATTAAACCACCGATTCTAAAATTGATTTTGCTAGGCATTAAGTTTGCAAGGTCATATGCAGGAGGTATAAAGTTTGCAACCATATTTATACCAACTGTAGCTGCAAAAAATGCAAATGCTGCAACAATAGTTAATACAATATTATCTACTTTAGCTACCATGTCAGTTGGACTTGCAACATATTCTCCAAAGATAGCAATTGTTCCACCAGTGATCATTAAAGTAATGAATGAGAAGAAAATAACGTTACCTACTAATCCCCATAGGTTACCTTTTTTCATTTCATTCTCATTTTTAACAAATCTAGCAAAGTCTCCAAAGTTAATTACTACAGCGGCAAAATATCCTACCATAATTGAAAATACTGCTAAAAATGCTCCAAATGAACCTAGGCCTTCAAATCCACCTGAACGTGCTCCACCAGAAAATATTTCACCAACTTCTGATAAAAGATTTCCTCCAGCTTTAAACCAGATTACTAACATCAACAGAACCATAACAACATAAACTGCTGGTCCTGCAAAGTTTAAGAATCTTTTTACAAGATCTATACCTTGCCAGAATAAGTAAACTTGAAATCCTGATACAAATATAAATGACACCCACATTACTCCTGTCATTCCTAAGAACATTTCAGTGCCTGGATTGCCAGTAATACCTGTAATTAGAAGTGCAACAGCCGTTGATGCTGCATATGTTTGTGCTCCATACCAGAACATAGCTACAAGCCCTCTTGCCATAGCAGGAAAGTTTGCTCCAAACACACCCATACTTACCCGAGCAAATACTGGATAAGGTATTCCGTGTTTAACACTTGGTTTTCCAGAAAGATTTACTAACCACATTATAAAAAAGCCAGCAAGTATTAATGCTAGAAATACTGCCCAGCCATTTAGTCCTGAGGCTAAGAATAATGATGCTGCTAAAGTATATCCAAATAAACTTTGAACATCGTTTGCCCATACGTTAAAGATTTCGAACCATCCCCAATTTTTTTTATTTGATGGAGTTGGTGCTAAATCCGCATTGTAGAGCGATTTTGATCTACTCATATTTTTCTCCTCTTTATGTTACGATTTGTAATTTATTAAATCATCGCAACGTTAATAATCGAACCCTATTGATTTCTAGAGTTTATTCAAACAAATGATTATTTTTTAATTGTTATTTAGTATTGTTTATCAATGTTTAATTGATCTCAGCCTAAAATGAACACTTCTAATTAATTAAAAATTAATTATTCCAACCACCTACGGATTTAACCTCTAAAAACTCCTCAAGGCCATGTTCCCCAGCTTCTCTACCAATTCCTGAATGTTTGAAACCACCAAATGGTGCATCAACTGCAATACCAGCCCCATTAACGTCTACCATTCCCGATCTTAATTTTCTCGCTACTCTTTTTACTTTTTCTTTATCTTGAGTTTGAATGTAATTAGTTAAACCATATGGAGTATCATTTGCAATTTTAATTGCCTCATCTTCTGTTTCAAATGGCATAACAGATAACACTGGTCCAAAAATTTCAGTTCTAGCAATTTCCATATTATTATTAACGTCTGCAAATACAGTTGGCTTTACAAAATAACCTTTATCTAAACCTTTAGGTTTACCTGGGCCTCCAGCAACTAATTTAGCACCTTCATCTATTCCCTTTTGAATCAAAGATTGAATTTTTTTATACTGGGTTTCAGAAATTACAGGACCTATATGTTCTCCTTCTTTTTTAGGATCCCCAACTTCAAAATTTTCAGTGTATTTTTTCAATCTTTGTATAGCTTCATTATACATTGACTTCTCTACTAGCATTCTAGTAGGAGCATTACATGATTGTCCTGAATTTCTAAAACATCTTAAAGCGCCCCTCTCTATTGCTTCAGGATCAGCATCTTTAAAGATAATATTGGCGCCTTTACCACCTAATTCTAAACTTACTCTTTTAAAATCTTTTGCAGCATTTTGTGAAATAAGAGCTCCAGCTCGAGTTGAGCCTGTAAAGGAAATCATATTTATGTCAGGGTGACTAGTCAGTGCATCGCCCGTAGTAGCACCATCTCCATTTACTAAATTAAATACTCCAGGAGGAAATTTTGTTTCATCAATTAACTCTGCAAGAATCATTGAAGACAAAGGTGCAAGTTCAGAAGGTTTTAAAACCATTGTGCATCCAGATGCCAAAGCTGGCATAACCTTTAAACAAACTTGGTTCATTGGCCAATTCCAAGGAGTTATTAAAGCACAAACGCCTTTTGGTTCATAAATAAGTCGTTGATCAGGGGCATGATCACCAAGTGATTTTTCAAATTCAAAATTTTTAAGATATCTAATAAAAGATTTTAAATGTGCAGCACCTGTTCCTGCTTGAAGTTTTGATGCAAAATCTTTTGGGGCACCCATTTCAATTGTAATAGCATCTGCAATATCGGCCCATCTTTTTTTATAATTTTCATAAAGCTTTTCTAATAACTTAATTCGTTCATCTTTTTTTGAAAATGCCCAAGAGTTGTAAGCTTTTTTTGCAGAACTTACAGCGTAATTAACGTCTTCTTTATTTCCCAAAGTTATAACCGCACAGTCTTCTTCCGTAGCAGGATCAATTACCTTAATTTCTTCTTTGCTATTTGGAGCTACCCATTTTCCATCAATATAAAAATTTTTTTTATTTTTCATAACAGACTACTAACCTTTCCTTATTTTTTTGCAAATAAATTTGTCAATTCATAAACAATTGTTGCAGCAGCTAAAGATGTTACCTCTGCATGATCATAAGCTGGTGATACTTCGACTACATCTGCTGAAATTAAGTTCATGCCTGACAAACCTCTTATAACATTGACCATTTCCCTTGTAGTCATTCCAGCAATTTCTGGTGTGCCTGTGCCAGGTGCAAAAGCAGGATCTAGAACATCTATATCAATTGATAAATATAAAGGGTTATTTCCAACCCTTTTTTTAATTCTCTCTGCAATTTTGTCTGTACCTTGAGTTTGAAATTCATCACAATGTATTATTTTAAAACCAAAACTTTCATCATTTTTAATATCATCTCTACTGTACAATGGACCTCTTATACCAACGTGCATTGATGCATCATCTAAAAACAAATTTTCTTCTCTAGCTCTTCGAAAGGGAGTTCCATGTGTATATGGTGCACCGAAATAAGTATCCCAAGTATCTAAATGAGCATCAAAATGAACTAAAGCAACAGGTCCGTTATTTATTTTATTCACCGCTTTTAATAATGGAAATGCAATTGTATGGTCTCCACCAAGACTTATTATTCCACCAACTTTTTTTAATAAATCTTCTGCACCAATTTCTATCTGTTTGATCGCCTCATTAATATTAAATGGATTACAGGCAATGTCACCTGCATCTGCAACTTGTTGAATTTTAAATGGTTCTACATCATAACTAGGATGATAGTTTGTTCTTAAATGTCTTGAGGCCTGTCTAATACTTTGAGGCCCAAATCTTGCTCCTGGTCGATAACTTGTGCCTGCATCAAAAGGTATTCCTACTATAGCGACATCACAACTCTCAACATCTCTTAATTCTGGCAATCTTGCAAATGTAGATGGACCAGCAAATCTTGGAACTTTTGTTCCACTAACTGGTTGAATAGGATCTTTGTTTCTTTTTTTTTTCATTGCAAAAATTGTATCACATTCTTACAAATAGGAATATCTTCAATAATAATAATTATGAAAATATTTAACTTAATTTTATTGTATTTTTTTTTAATTTGGCCTGTACAGGCAGATACTATTTATGAATTAACAAAAATACCAAATCTTGAAATCTACAATATTAAAACAGATAATAAATTAAGATATCTATATGCAAAAAAACCTTTTACAATCGGAATTGATAATAACATCAATTGTTATCAGCCATCAAAGCAAGATTTAGATAAAAAGTATCAAATTATTGAAAAAAATTTAAATAGATATTCTAAAAATTTTTTAAAAAAAATTAATTTAAAATATATTGTTCTTTGTAAGGACTTATCAATTTCAGGAATTAATACTGCTGGAATACCAGATAATAAAATGAAAACATTAATTTTAGATATTAAATTTAATGAAAAATATTTTGAAAGAGTAATACATCATGAGGTTTTTCATATAATAAATGACAGCTTTAAAGATATCTTTAATGAAAAAACCTGGTCTAATTTTAATCCTATAAAATTTAATTATGCTGAGTGTTCAACCTGTACAAAAAAATTGGGCTTAGATACCTATTCCAAACCAAATGGTTTTATAACAGAATATTCACAATCAACTGCATCCGAAGATATGGCAGAAGTTTTTTCTCATTTGATGAATGGAAATATGCCAAAAAAAATTGATCCTATTCTAGAAAAGAAAATAAAATTTATCAGAATGAATATATTAAAAATTGATAAAAATTTTATTTTATGATTGAAAAAATAAAACCCTCCACATCAGAAAAAATTATATTTTCATTCATTTTAATACTAGGATTATTGTGTTTGACTACCTTTTTTTTGTTAAAAGATAAATGTTTATTTATAAAAAATTATGATCCACAAAAAATCAATTTTAAAGATCCTAGTAATATTGCAATTCTAAATGTTGAGTGTGGAAACGTAATTATTGAGTTATACCCAGACATCTCTCCTAATGGAGTAAAAAGATTCAAAGCTTTAACACAAGCAGGCGCTTACAATAATATTGCTTTTCATAGAGTGATTAAGGATAAGCTTGTTCAAGCAGGTGACTTAGAGTTTGGAAAAAAAGGAAACATTGATTATGGAAAAATTGGTACTGGTAAATCTGGTTTGGGAACAATTAATTCTGAAGTTGATAAAGAATTCGATTATATTAGGGGTAGCGTTGGATTAGCAAGATCTCTAAAATATAATACAGAAGATAGTCAATTTTTTATCATACTCGAAGATAAACCTTTGTATGAAGGTGAGTATACCCCGATAGGTAAAGTAATTTACGGAATAGAAGTTTTAGAAAAAATAAAATATTTAGACAAATCAGAATATGTATTAAGACCTGATTTTATTAATTTTTTAAAAATGCTTAAATAAACTAATAAATTCAACCCATTTTAATCAATATTTAACTATTTTTATTATTAGAAGTTTGATTAAATTACTATTAAAAAAAATGCCTAGAAAAAAACAAAAAAATAAAAATATTGTTAAAAATAAAATTGTTCAAGAGCCGATAAAGATTATAAAAAAAATAAGCTCTTTCTCTTTAAGCAAGACTTTTGATGATTTGAAAGAAAAAGTAAGAAAAGCTGAAATAGAAAAAGCTAAATCTATTAAAAAAGAAAAACTTCAAGAGGCTAAAAGAGAAAAATTAGAATTAAAAAGACAAAAAGCAGAAGAGCAAAAACAAATTAAAAGAGAAAATTTACAAAAAATTAAAGAAGAAAAACAAAGAATAATTGATCAAGAAAAACAAAGATACAAACTTGAAAAACAACAACAACAAATTGAAAAACAAAAAATTAAGATTGAACAACAAAGAATAAAAGCAGAAGAACAAAAATTAAAAGATGAAGCTGAAAAGAAAATAAGAGAAGATAATTTAAGATTAAAAGAAGAAAAACTTAGATTAGAATTTTTAGAAAAACAAAGGATAAGACAAGAAAAACAAAAAGAAAGAGAGGAGCAAGAAAGATTAAAAAAAATTGAAAAAGAGAAAATTGAAGAAGAAAAAAGAATAGTTAGAGAAGAAAAACAAAGATTAAAAGATATAGAAATTAATAAGCAAAAAGAAGAACAATACAGATTAGATGAAGAAGAACGAAAATTACAATACCAAGAACAAAAACTGAAAGAAGCAGAACAAAGATTAAAAGATATTGAGTCTCAAAGATTAAGAGAAATAGAAATTCAAAAATTAAAAGAAGCTGATGAATTTAGAAATAAAGAAGAGGAACTTAAATTAAAAGAACAAGAAGAGGTTGAGGAATTAAAAGCTTTAAGGTTAAAAGCAGAGGAAAATAGAAAAAGAGAAGAAGAACAAAAAAGAAGAGAAGAAGAAATTAAATTACAAGAATTAAAAGAACAAAAGGCAAAAGAAGCTAAAATTGCAGAAGAAATAAGAAAAAAAGCTGAAGATGAAAGAATTAAAGAATGGGAAAGAAAATTTGATGAAGAACAAAAAAAGAAAGAAGAAGAATTATTAAGAAAAATTGAAGAAAGAGAAAATAGATTGAAACATCAGACATCAAATGATCCTTCTAATAATGAAACAAATTAAACCTAATTAACTAATGGTTTACCTGTTGATAAAGTATGTTTAATTCTATCTTGAGTTTTTTGAGTTTCAATTAATCTCATAAAAGCTTCTAATTCTAATCTAAATAAATCATCTTCTGACAAAGATCTTTCTATAGTAGTATCTCCTCCACTTAAAACATGAGCTAATTCTTTTGCGACTTCTACACCGTGATCTAAAATAACTTTTTCGTTATAAAGTTTTTCAATAATTTTATCCATTTCTCTTCTAACAATTTTTCCAGGAAGTTTAAATTTCAGTTCATCAGGTGCTTTAAAATCTTTATTATCAGTAAGAATTTTTTTAGAAACTTCTAGTAAACTATTTCTATTCATTATTTTTTTATCTTTTGATCTTAAATACTTCATTGGTTCTGCCTCTATAGGTGAAGTAGCTGTTTTTCCATAACCAATGATATCAAAAACTTTTAAAGGTGCGTAATTAGGATCGGTTTTTGCTTCATTTGTGTCTAACCACCTTGCTAACATTTCTTTACATCCACCTCCTGCAGGGATCAAACCAACAATAGTCTCGACTAATCCAACTACAATATTTGTATGCGATACGACAAAATTACTTTGAACCATCACTTCAAATCCACCCCCTAATGTTAATCCTGATGGAGCAGAAACAACTGGATGTTTTGAATATTTTAAATGCTTACATGTTTCTTGGAAATACTTTATGAATTTTTCTATTGATTTAAAATCTTTTTTATCTGCAAATTGCATAGTATATGTTAAATTGACTCCAGCAGAAAACTGCATACTTTCATTGATTATTATTAAAGGTTTATCAGTTGCCTTTTTAAGGGCATCCATAGAATTGTAATCTAAGGCATTAGCTTTGGTAGTAAATTCAACAATATTATAATCATTAAACCTATAAATTTTTGCTGAGTCATTTCCGTCTAAACTTACTGCAGTTTTTTTAACTTTACCTAAAGTTTCTATATTTGTGTATTTTTGTCTCTCACCATAGAAGTCTTCATTTTTAGTTTTTGATAAATCTTCTAAAAAATTGTTTCCCTTAAAATCGTTAACTTTATCAAAAAAATTCTTAACACCTATTTCCTCAAGCATTTCAAAGGGACCTTGAGCCCAATTAAAACCAAGTCTCATAGCTTCATCAATATCGTTAAATTCTTTCGTTATTCCTGGAACTAAAGAAGATGCATATTTAATTATTTTAGACAAAACTGACCATGCATATTCTCCATATTTATCTTTTCTACTTATTAAATTCTTTAAATCTACTTTATCTGACTTAATATCAATCTTTCTACTAGGTGAGTAATTGCCTGTTTCAAGATTAATAGCTTCCATAACTTTAACAGATCCAGTTTTATTCATTCTATAGAACCCACCTTTGCCTTTTCTGCCAGTATAGCCAGTTTCTATTAATTTTTTTACTAATGGAATTTCTTTAGCAACTACATGAAATTCATCAGATTTAGGAAGTTCTTTAATAAAACTTTTTAATACATCAGCCATTAAATCTATACCAATTAAGTCATATAAACCGAATACACCTGTTTTTGGAATGCCCATTGGTCTCCCAAAAATTGCATCAGCTTCTTCTACTGAAAGTTTCATCTTAAATGCTTCAGTCATAGCTACTTGCATAGCGTAAACACCAACTCTATTTCCTAAAAAACCTGGTGTATCATTACAAACAATAGCTCCTTTACCTAATTCAACTTCACAAAATTCTTTTAATTGATTAATCTTATCTAAATCATTATTTTCATTTTTAACTATCTCTAGTAAACCCATATATCTAACTGGATTAAAAAAATGAGTAATGCAGAAATCTTTTTTTTCTACATCTGTTAAGTGTTGTGATAAAATTTTAATTGGAATTGATGATGTATTTGATGAAACAATTGCACCTTCTTTTCTATTTTTGAATATTTTTTCATAGATTTGATGTTTAATATCTATTCTTTCAACTACTGCTTCAACAATCCAATCAGCTTTTTTAACTGTATCAAAATTATCATTAATATTTCCAACTTTAATATTATTAATTTTAGACTTATCAATTAAAAGTGGTGGCTTAGATTTGTGAATTCTTTCTCTAGCCTTTTCACTTATCTCTGTCTTCAAATCTAGTAAAGTAACAGGAACGTTTGCATTACAAAGATGAGCAGCAATACCGCTTCCCATAGTACCTGAACCAATCACCACTACATTCTTAATCTTCATGAAATGATTATTGCTAACGGTTTATTCCTCTGAGTCTTTCAGATCTTCTTCGTAAAAGCTCAGCGGTAACCAAAATTAATGTTGATAAAATAATTAAACAAGTTGCAACTGCAAGTATAGTTGGACTTAATTGTTCTCTTAAACCAGTCCACATCTGTATCGGAATAGTAGTATTTTCAAGTCCAGCTAAAAATAAAACAACAACTACTTCATCAAATGAAGTTACAAATGCAAATAATCCTCCTGAAATCACTCCTGGTAAAATTAATGGTAAAGTAATTTTCATAAAAGTATTTACTGGATCACTTCCTAAACTAGCTGCTGCTCTTGTCACGCTATGATCAAATCCCGAGAGTGTAGCTGTCACAGTTATTACTACAAATGGAGTACCTAAAATTATATGTGCAAGTACAATTCCAGTATGTGTTGCTGCTAAACCAGCTTTGGCCATAAAAAAAAATATAGCTACACCAGAAATGATTAAAGGAACAATCATTGGAGATATTAATACTGCCATTATCAATCCTTTATATGGCATATGCCTACTGCTTAATCCTAGTGCTGCGACAGTTCCTAATAATACTGAACCTATTGTTGCAAATATTGCAATTATAAAACTATTTTTAGCAGCCAATCCCCAAGGATTTTTAGTTCCATAAATCATATCTTCATACCATCTTAAAGAAAAAGCGTCGGGATCTAGACGTTTCATTCCATCAGAAAAAACTAAAAATTCCTCAGCATTGAATGATAATGGGAAAATTACAAACAATGGGGCAATTAGAAAAAAGAAAACAGCACCACAAATTGTTAGATAAATATAATGCCAAATTCTATAGTGTGGTTCAGTATATTTTGGTAAAGCCATAATAATTATCCTAATTTAATATTATCTATTCCAACTATTTTGTTATATAGCCAATAAATTACTAATACTCCGGTTAACAACATAAGCCCCATAGCAGATGCAAAACTCCAATCCAATGTACTTTTCATATGAAAAGCAATTTGATTACTTATTAAAGTACCAGATGCACCTCCTACCAATGCAGGTGTAATGTAATAACCAATTGCTAAAATAAATACTAATAAACAGCCTGCGCCTATTCCAGGTATCGTTAATGGAAAATAAACCTTCCAAAATGCTATGAATGGTGTTCCGCCTAATGATTTTCCAGCTCTCATCAAACTTGGTGAAATAGTTTTCATAACACTGTAAAGTGGTAAAACCATAAATGGTAGCAATATTTGAGTCATTGCTACATAACTTCCAGTTTTGTTGTACATCATTTCAGGCCTATTATCATCAGCCACTAGCCCTATACCAACAAAGAAATCATTTACAATTCCTTGTTGTTGAAGCAAAATCATCCAACTAGCAGTCCTTACAAGTAGTGAAGTCCAAAACGGAAGCAGTACGCAAATCATTAGTAAGTTACTATATTTCATAGGTAAGGTAGCTAATAAGTGAGCTATTGGATAAGCCATCAAAAAACAAAAGACAGTTACGAAGAATGCAATCTCAAGAGTTCTCAGCCACAAAATTCTATGTATTCTTCTGTCTTCATCAACACTGACTATTTTTCCTTCCTCGTTTGTGTACATATCCATTGCTTTTAAATATTTTTGACTTGTAACCTCAGGAGCTCTTCTTTTGATTGCTCTCCAATATTCAACATCAGCCCATCTTTTGTGAACTGACATTATTTGTTCCTTATAGTTTCCCTCTTCAAATTTTTTTGATGCTCTTCTTAATTTTTTAATAATACTTTTAAATCCATTTTTGGTGTAATTAAGCTGAGTTGATAATTTACCTTCACGTTTCTCTTCTACTAATTTAATAAAATCTTGATGAAAAGCTGCAAAAACTTCTTCCTCAGGCAATTCTTGGCCATCCCACTTTTCCATTGCTTTAAAAGTTTTAGGAAGCATTTGTGTTACCATTTTATCATCTACACTTCTTAACAACATATCACCTATAGGGAATACATAAGTAATTATTAAAAACAGTAACAAAGGTGCAACAAGCAGGAAGGCTTTAATCTTATTTTTTCTTTCAGCCTTCTTTAGACTTACCTCAAGAGGTATTCCGTCAGTCGTTAAAATTTGTTTATTTTCTGAGCTCATAAATAAAAAGGGCGGTTATAAATAACCGCCCTTAAATTATAATATATAATTAAGTTTAATAAAACTTAAATTATAGACCAGCTTTCATAGCTTCCCATTTTTCACCAAGTTCTGTACCGTTATCAGCCCAGAAAATTGGATCTACTAGGAAATAGTTTTTAGTATTAGCTGGTGCTGTTGGCATATGTGGTACCATGTTAGTTTTACCATCTTTATACCAAGGCTCTCCTGCTTCCATAACTGCGATTGAAGATTTTCTCCAAGGAGCGTAAGCAATGTACTTAGCGCTTCCTGCTAAACCTTCAGTACTTGTCATTTCTGCAAGAGCTTTTTTAGCCATACCATTTGCATCGTTTGGTCCACCCTTAACTTGAACAAAATATTCATAGTCAAGACCTTGTGCATCCCAAACTTGAACGATCGGAGCACCTTCTCCAACTGTTGCGTTGAAAAATCTTCCGTTCCAACCTGTGGCCATAACTACTTCACCACTCATTAGCAATTCTGGTGGTTGAGCGCCTGCTGACCAAAATACACATCCACCGTTAGGGTCTGTGCAAAGTTTTTTGATCTTGTCCATTGCTCTATTAACACCTTTTTCTGTTCCTAAAGCTTTGTAGATTTTTGCTCCACCTTTTCCTGGCTTGATACCATCTGCAGCTAAAGCAATCTCTAAGTTAGTTAGAGCGCTTTTGTAGATAGCTCTTTTTCCAGGGAATTTTTTAGTGTTAAAGAAATCTTTGATAGTCTTTGGAGTGCCTTTAACATTATCGCTGTTATAAGCATAGTTCCAAGAATATAAAATATTTCCTACAGCACATTTACTTGGCATTGAAGTAAAGAAGTCTTTACTTGCAGGAGTTCCATCTGGAGCTGGTGGGAAATCTTTGTCAAAATCAAATTCAACAAATAATCCTTCATCACATCCATTAATAGTATCCATTGCAAACACGTCGATTATATCCCACGTGATTTTGCCAGCCTCTTTTTGTGCTTTAATTTCAGATAATCCACCCGAATAATCAACCCAAGCAATATTAATGCCTAGTTTCTTAGCAGTAGGATCACCATAACCTAACTTTTGAGACTCAGTGTAAGCTCCACCCCAAGACACTGCTGTTACTGTTGTAGCAAATGCCGAAGTAGCCACAGAAAGTACAAAAGAAATGGCTAGTAATAATTTACTCAGTTTTTTCATTTATCCTCCGTTTAAACGTTTTTTTTAAAAAGCAGATTACAACAAGATCGATAATGAGAGTCAACTGCTCATTTTAGTTTTTTACTAGTATTTATATATGTTATTTAGGGTCTAGAGCTCTAGCATCTTCACTATTCCAACCAATCTTAATCTCATTGCCAAGTTTGATATCAAGATTTGACGAGCTGTTCGGAACTTTTAGAATAAATTCTGAATTTCCTAAAAGGTTTATTCTTACTCTTGTATGATCTCCGTGATAAATGACCTCTTCAATTTTTCCCTTATGAATATTATCCATCTTATCACTTGGATTAATCAAAGCTCTTTCAGGTCTCAGAGAAACAATTGTTTTTTCTCCTTTATTTTTTACTGAAATAGGGTTTGCTATAATTTCTGAATTAGATACCTTCACTTTACATTTTCCAGATGAAATTTCTGATACTTCTCCTGAGAAAGTATTGTTCTCACCTATAAATTCGGCAACAAAAGAATTAACTGGTTTTTCATATAACTCGTCTGGACTTGAGAGTTGTTGAACCTTACCATCATTAAATACAGCAATTCGATTTGACATAGTAAGAGCTTCGCTTTGATCATGGGTAACATACACAACTGTCACACCAATATTTTCATGTATATGTTTAATTTCATATTGCATGCTTTCTCTTAAATTTTTATCAAGAGCTCCTAAAGGTTCGTCCATTAAAACTAATTGTGGATCAAATACTAAAGATCTAGCAACTGCTACCCTCTGTTGTTGTCCACCTGATAATTGACCCGGCATTCTTGCAGCAAAACCTTGTAATGACACCATTGATAACGCTTTGTCTATTTTTTTATCTGCTTCATCCTTAGGAATTTTTCTTAC
>CACDHZ010000015.1 GCA_902552705.1 uncultured Pelagibacteraceae bacterium | reverse complement strand
CAAATATAAATTTACCAAAAACTGCTTTTTCAATGAAAGCAAACTTGCCTACAAAGGAACCCAACATAATTGATTATTGGAATAAAATTGAATTATATAAAGAATTAAGAGCTGCAAAAAAAGGTAAAGAGAAATTTGTCCTTCATGATGGACCTCCATATGCAAATGGAAACATACATATGGGCACAGCTTTAAATAAAATTTTGAAAGATATAGTAGTTAAATTTCACCAAATGGAAGGAAAAGACTCTGTTTACGTGCCTGGATGGGATTGTCATGGATTACCAATAGAATGGAAAATCGAGGAACAATATAAAAAGAATAAAAGAAATAAAAACGAAGTTCCAATCAATGAGTTTAGAAAAGAGTGTAGAGATTTTGCAAGTAAATGGATTAAAGTACACAAAGAACAGTTTCAAAGATTAGGTGTAATAGGAGACTGGAATAATTATTATTCTACAATGAGCTTTGATGCTGAGGCTCAAATCGTCAGAGAGCTAGGAAAATTTTTAAAAGAAGGTAGTTTATATAGAGGATACAAACCAGTTCTATGGTCTACAGTAGAAAAAACTGCATTAGCTGATGCTGAAGTTGAGTATAAAGACCATAAATCAGATACAATATATACATCCTTCAAGGTTAAAAAATCTAAAAATAATGAATTAAAAAAAAGTGAAATAATAATTTGGACCACAACACCTTGGACGATCCCAGCTAATAAAGCTTTAGCGTATAATAAAAGTTTAAAATATTTGATTATTAAAATTGATGATGAAACAGATTTTAAGGGCAGACAAATTGTAATAGCAGAAGATTTATTAAAATCTGTTTTAGAAGAGTGTGGAATAAAAAAATATAGCAAAGTTTGTAAATTAGAAGGTAAAGATTTTGAAGGAACTATTTGTAATCATCCTTTTTTAAAAATTGGATTCAACTACGATATACCTATGCTAGAAGCAAATTTTGTCACTACTGAACAAGGAACTGGAATAGTTCATTGTGCACCTAGCCATGGACCAGATGACTTTAATTTATGTTTAAACAATGGAATTAAAGCTGTGGAGACCGTGGATGGTGATGGAAAATATACTGAAAATATTCCTCTCTTTAAGGGGTTACATATATTTAAAGCCAATAGTTTAGTTATTGAAAAATTAAAAAATGAGAAAAATTTATTAGCAAATGGAGAATTAACCCATTCATATCCACATTCTTGGAGGTCAAAAGCCCCTTTGGTGCATAGAGCTACACCTCAATGGTTTATTTCTATGGAAAGTCATGGTTTAAGAAAAAAAGCAATTAAAGCAATTGATGAAACAAAATTTTATCCTAGTAAAGGAAAAGAAAGATTAAAATCAATGATCGAAACTAGACCGGATTGGTGTGTTTCAAGGCAAAGAGTTTGGGGAGTTCCTATACCTGTCTTTATATCAAAAAAGACTAATAAAGTTTTAATTGATGAAGAGGTGACTAATAACATAGCAAATATTTTTGAAAAAGAAGGTGCTGATTGTTGGTTTGAGGGCGATATTCAAAGATTTTTAGGAAAAAAATATAAAAAAGTAGATTATGAAAAATTGAATGACATTGTTGAGGTTTGGTTTGATAGTGGCTCAACACATAGTTATGTTCTTGAAAAAAGAGATGATCTTATGTGGCCAGCCTCCATGTATCTTGAAGGATCGGATCAACACAGGGGATGGTTTCATTCTTCACTTTTAGAATCTTGCGGTACAAGAGGCAAAGCTCCATTTAACTCTATACTTTCTCATGGTTTTGTAGTTGATGGAAAAGGATTAAAAATGTCAAAATCACTAGGAAATATTATATCTCCTGAGGACATATTAAAAAAATATGGAGCCGACATTTTAAGAATTTGGGTTGCAGCATCTGACTACGCTGAAGATCTAAGAATAGATAATTCAATATTAGAACAACATGCGGAGTCTTATAGAAAAATTAGGAATACTTTTAGGTATATTCTCGGCAATATAAACGACAATTATAAAAAAGTAGATTTACAAACACTAGAAATAGATAAGTTACCAGAGCTAGAACAATACATGCTTCATAAACTTTATAGTATTAATAAAAATTTTAATAAATATTTTAAACAATATAATTTTCACAATCTTTACAAAGAATTGTTAAATTTTTGCACTGTTGATTTATCAGCATTTTATTTCGATATAAGAAAAGATACATTGTATTGCGATAAGATAGACAGTGATAAAAGAAAATCTACAATTGTTTTTTTAAATATTCTTTTAGATATTTTATTAAAGTGGTTTGCTCCAATTTTATCTTTTACTACCGAAGAAATTTATTCTTTAATTAAAAAGGATGGTAAAAGTATACATTTAGAAAATTTTCCTTTATTACCAGAAAAGTGGAAAAACAGCAATCTAGAGTCAAAATGGTTGGAGTTAATTAAAATTAGGGAGGTTTGCAATAGTAGTATTGAAACTAAAAGAGCGTCTAAGGAAATAGGTTCAAGCTTGGAGGCAAACCTAATTATCAAATTGGATGATAGATTAATTAATTTAACAAAAGATGTTGATTTTTCAGAATTATGTATAACATCTAATGCAGTGGTTGTAAAAAATAGTTCTAAAGAAATTAATGTAGAAACTTCAAAAGCTGAAGGTAATAAATGCCCAGTTTGTTGGAAGATAAATAAAGTAAAATGTGAAAGACATTCACTTTAGTTTAATAATAATGAATAAAAGAAATTTTAAAAATAATATAATTTATTTGATTATTTTTATTTTCATTTTTGCAGCTGATCGATTTTCCAAATTATATATTTTGAATTTAGCTGAAATGAATGACACATTAAATTTATATATAACTTCATTTTTAAATTTTTATTTGATATGGAATAAAGGTATAGCTTTTGGTTTATTTTCGTTTGATGAAAATGTTATTTATACTTCAATAACTTTTTTAATTATATTTATAACTTTAATTATTTTGATATTTGCTATTAGATCCAACGATTATAAAGGTTATTTTTTTATTATTATTTTTAGTGGCTCTATGGGGAATTTGTATGATAGACTTTATTATTCTGCAGTGCCAGATTTCATAGATTTACATATTAATAATTATCATTGGTTTATTTTTAATGTAGCTGATATATTTATTACAATAGGTGTGATATGCCTTATTTTAGATGAATTATTTTCTTATAAAAAAACAAATGAAATTAAATAAATTCTTAACAATAATCATAATATTTAGCTTTTTCATTTCTGGATGCACGTCTGTAAAGGAAACTTTATCTGGTCAAAAAAAACAAAATAGTGATGAATTTTTAGTAAAAAAGAAAAATCCATTAGTTTTACCACCAAATTTTGATGATTTACCAGAGCCACAAAAAGAAAATAATGAAAACGAAAATGAAAGCATAGATCTCTCAAAGGTTTTAAATGAAAAAAAGAATGAAGAAACCGAAGTAAAGAATGAAAATAATTCATTGGAAAAATCTATCTCAGAAATATTAAAAAATAATTAATGGTATCTAAAAATATCAAATTAAAAAATTTTAATTTTAAAATCAATAACGGACGAATAAAAAAAGATTTAAAAATCCTACTAAAAGAAGATAATGAGATAATAAATTCTCTGCGACCTTCTTACAAATATAGATATGATAAAAAATTAATAGATAAATATAAAAAAAATTCTTTTTTATCAATAATTGGTATGGGTGGATCAATTTTAGGGACTAAAGCAATATATGATTTTTTAAGAAATAAAATTAAAAAGAAGATTATTTTTCATGACAATTTAGAATCAAATTTGAGAGTTGAAAAAAAGAATACTAATTTGATTATTTCAAAATCTGGCAATACTCTTGAAACAATTACCAATGCAAATATTTTATTAAAAAAAAATAAAAAAAATATTTTTATTACAGAAAGTCATAATAGTTATTTGAGATCTCTGGCTTATAAAATTAAAGCAGATGTTATTGATCATAATAATTTTATAGGTGGTAGATATTCTGTTTTATCCGAAGTTGGTATGTTGCCAGCAGAATTAATGGGATTGAATGAAAAAAAATTCAAACAACTAAATAATCTTGTAAAAAATAAGAATTTTCTTAATTCATTGATTTCTGGAGTTAGTAACATATTATTTTTTATTAAAAATAAGAAATTTAATTCAATTATTTTAAATTATGATAGTTCTGCTGATAATTTATTTAAGTGGTATCAACAACTAGTAGCAGAAAGCTTAGGAAAAAAAGGAAAAGGGTTACTTCCATTAATTTCATCAATGCCTAAAGACAATCATAGTTTAATGCAACTTTATTTGGATGGACCAAAAAATAATTTTTTCACTTTTTTTTATACAACAGAAAAAAAAACATTTAAAATTAATAATAATGAGATTTTAAAGTCTCATAATTACTTAAAAAATAAGACAATAGAAAAAATCAAATTTTCTCAAAAAATAGCAACTGAAAATGTTTTTTTAAGAAAAAAAATTCCCTTTAGAAGTTTTGAAGTTTTAAATAAAACAGAAAAATCACTCGGTGAATTATTTTGTTTTTTTATTTTAGAAACTATTTTGTTGGGTAAAGCATTAAAAATTAATCCCTACGATCAACCTTCTGTAGAGTTAATTAAAAAAGAGACTAAAAAAGTTTTAATTTAAATAAATTTACCAAAAATAATTTTAGAAATGCCATATTTTTTTTCTTCTAAAATTTTAAAGAATTCCTGAAAATTATCTTTTTCGTTCTTATGTCTATGAATTATTATTATGCCTTTTTTACTTAATATGTTTGCTTCAAATATTTTTTTTAATAGCTCCGATAATAATTTTTCTTTATAAGGAGGATCCATAAAAATAATGTTAAATTTTTGATTAAAAGAATTAAAATTAATTTGTTTAAATATATCTTTTTCAATTATTTTAGATTTATCTAAACAATTAAGATTTAAAATATTTTTTTCTAAAATAGGTAGTACTCTTTTATAGTTTTCAATAAATGTAACAAATGATGCTTGCCTAGATAAACATTCTAACCCAAAAGAACCGACCCCAGAAAATAAATCTAAAATATTTGAGGTTTTTATTCTTATATCAAATTTTTGTGAATGCACTAGGATGTTAAATAATGATTCTTTAGTTAAATCTTTAAGTGGCCTTGTAAATTGATCTTTAGGTTCTAGAATTTTTTTACCTTTAAAACTACCAGATATTATTCTCATTCGTTAATTACTTTATAGCCGATATCTTTACGAAAAAATCCATTTTCCCAACTTAATAAATTTAATGTATTTAGAATTTCATTTCGACTCTCTTTAAAGCTTTCGGATAAACAAACAAAATTTAATACCCTTCCACCAATTGAACAAACTTCATTTTTAATAATTTTAGTCCCAGCATGATAGCAAAACATATTATCTCTAATTTTAATTTGATTGAGTTTTTTAATTGGTATATTTTTTTCGAATTCATCTGGATAACCCTTTGAACATAATACTATACTTAAACTTTTTTTATCATGCCAATTTATTTTTGTTTTATCTAAAGATCCATCACAACAAGAAATAATTATCTCTAATAAATCTGAATTAAGTTTTGGTAATATAGTTTGACATTCTGGGTCACCCATTCTTACATTATATTCAATTAGATAAGGTTCATTTTTAATAATCATAAGACCAGCGTATAAAAAACCTTTGTAAGTCGCACCAAGTTCTTTAAGTCCTCTTAATGTGGGTTTTATAATTTTGTTGATAATTTTTTTATCTAATGAATCACTTATCAATCTTGATGGAGAGTAAGCTCCCATACCTCCAGTATTTTTTCCTTTATCTCCTTCAAGCACTCTTTTGTGATCTTGAGCAGTACCAAAATTTTTTATTGTTTTGCCATCACTTATTACAAAATAACTCATTTCTTCTCCTTCAAGAAACTCTTCTATAAGTAAATTCTTAGCATCACCAAATTTTCCATCAAATATCTCATTTATTGCTTCGATAGCTTTATTTTTTTTTTCACAAATATAAACACCTTTTCCGGAGGCTAAACCGTCTGCTTTTATTACCAAAGGAAAGTTGGAACTATTTAAAAATATATTTGCATCTTCTTTGTTAGTAAAAATACCAAATTTTGCAGTTGGAATTTTATATTTGTTACAAAGATTTTTTGTAAAAATTTTAGAACCTTCAAGTTGTGCTGCTATTTTATTAGGACCAAATACTTTAATATTTTGTTTTTCTAAAAAATCTACAATTCCATCTACAAGTGGTTTTTCAGGACCAACTACAATTAAATCTATTTTTTTTAGAAAAATAAATTCTTTAAGATTATTAAAGTCTTGCAAATCTAAACTAATATTTTGAGCTATTTTAGCCGTTCCAGCATTTCCAGGAAAACAATATATTTCCTTAATTTTATCAGATTTTTTTAAAGCATGACAAAGTGCATGTTCTCGACCTCCACTTCCTATTATCCCTACTTTCATGTAATAATATATAAACTATAAATGAATAAAAAATTAGCAAAAATAAAATATTTAGCAAATAATTTTGAAATTATTGAAAGTGGAGATCATGTCTTGTGTGCAATTTCTGGCAAACCTATTAGATTGGAAGAATTAAATTATTGGAATGTTGATTTACAAGAGCCATATTATTCATATAAGGAGGCTTTTTTGAAACGGGAAAAATTAGAAAAAAAATAAATTTATTTCCATCTATCATGAGACCATATCCATTGATCCGGATTTTGTAGTATCATTTTTTCTATAATATGATTTAAATCAAGTGTTATTTCCTCTATTGATTTGTCATTTGAATAATTAATAGGATCATTAATGGTAAGTTTAAAATTAATTTTATCAATTCTTTCAATATAGATTGGCACAACTTCGCAATTGAATTTTTTAACAAATTGAGCTGGTATTGTTGTTGTATAAGCTTCATGGCCAAAAAAATTTGATTTAATACTTTGAGAAACTCTTTGATCCACCATTAAAGCTATTGAGTAATTTTTTTTGAAAAAAGAAAGTAATTCTTTAGTACCAGCGATACCTTTTTTAATTTGATTTTTACAAATATATTTTTTTCTAATTTTTTCCATTATAAAATTTAAAAATTTATTATTTAAAGGCCTATATACTGCAGCTAAATTAATACCTGATTTTTCAATATGCATAGCCATTAATTCAAAATTATTAAAATGGCCAGAAATAAATACTACTGGTTTATTATTCTTTTTAATTTCTTCTAATACATCTTGTCCAAAAATTTTTATATTATTTTGAAATTTAGATTTTCTAAAATCTTTCAAAAAAACATATTCTGATAAAATACGACCGTAATTACTCCACATGTTATTAATTATTGTTTTTAACTCATTTGATTTAATTTCTGGAAATGCTTTTAGAATATTTTTTTCTATTCTTTTTTTTGGTCTAAAAAAAGGACCAAAAATTTTAAAAAGAAAACTCGATAAATTTGATGAAATTTTTAATCCAAAAATTTTAAAGATTAAAAAAAGAAAAAAAATAATTAAAAATTGGAAAAAATATTTTATAGTTTTCATATTTTTGACTTTATAAAAGAAATTAATTCATTCTCTTGTTTAATAATAATATCAATTTCTAAAAAATTGATATTATTTAAATATTCTTTCGGAATTTTTACAAAGTCTTTTTCTGTAGTTATAATTTTAGCTTTTATATTTTCAGCAATTAATTTTATTTTTTCAATATCTTTTTTCCTATATTGATAATGATCTGGAAAATTTATTTCTTTAATAATTTTAAATTTTTTTTTTAATAAGGTATTTTTAAAACTATCTGGATTTGCTATTCCAGAGAATATTAAATAATTATCTTCAATATTAAATTCTTGATGATTGGTTGGCTCATAATATGTTTCAAAAATTTTTATATTTGGATCTATTTTCTTAATCGAATTTTTGATATCTGAATTGTTATCATCATTTCCGTTTAAAAAAATTGCATCGTATTTTGAAATACTTTTAAGTTTTTCTCTTAGTGGCCCAGATGGTATTAATAAACCATTCCCTATCCAATTAATGTTATTGAAACATACAAAACTAAGATCATATTTTAGGTGTCTATCTTGTAATCCATCATCGAATATCGC
Source organism: uncultured Pelagibacteraceae bacterium (assembly GCA_902552705.1). Lineage (GTDB taxonomy): Bacteria > Pseudomonadota > Alphaproteobacteria > Pelagibacterales > Pelagibacteraceae > Pelagibacter. Next base: position 14,607 of record CACDHZ010000015.1, on the reverse strand, counting down.
AATATCTATCTTATCTTTTATTGCAACATCAAGAGCATCTAATCGTTTTTTTCTACAATATAAGTTTGACTTCATTGATAGTAGCTTTTGTTCATCAATTTGATCTTTATAATATTTTTTTATAGTGGCAGTTTTAAAATGTAATTTTTGTAAAATTTGATTTAACTTAATTGTAAGAGGTGTTTTTGATGTGCCACCAACATAAATATTTCCTAAACAAATGGTTTTTATATTTTTATCATTTTTTATTTTTTTAAAACTTAAAAAAAAATTGTTTATTACTAGTGGGATTGTTAATGGAAGAAATAAATAAGATAAATAATTTGGTTTTTTTAAATCCCAAAATTTAGGTTTACTTAGTTTCATCGTATAATAATATTTTCAATTTCAATCACTGTTTTTTTTAAAATTTTTTGACCCATAACTTTTATTTTATTTCCAAAATATTTTGATTTTATATCTTTTTTAAATAGTTCATTAATTTTTTTTATCAGTTGATTCTCATTATTGACTTTAAATGAAATTTTATTTTTATCCAAAAAATCATATATCTCTGGAAAGTTTGAAACCTTTGGACCATGAATTATATTACAATTAAATCTTGCAGGCTCTAATGGATTCTGTCCACCAGCAGTTGTGAGTGATTTTCCTAAAAAAACAATTTTACAAATTTTAAAAAAGGCTTTTGTTTCTCCATAAGTATCTACAACATAAATTTGAGTATTTTTTGGTATTTTTTTATTGAGGCTGTGAAGATGAAATTTTAAACCTAAATTAGAAAATGTATCAACTATCTCTTGTGTTCTTTGGATATTTCTTGGAATTATAATTGTGACCAAGTTACTAATTTTTTTTTGTATTGCTATATGTGTATTAGCAGCAACAAGTTCTTCTCCCTCATGTGTGCTTGCGGCACACCAATATTTTTTATGGTTTAAAAAATTTTTTAAGTTTTGATTAACTGTTTCTTTTAAATCAAGAATACTTTCAGAAAACTTTAAATTTCCAATTTTTTTAATATTTTTTACCTCTAATTTATTTAAATGTTTTAAAGTTTCTTCATTTTGCGGATATACACAATTGAAACTTTGAAATAATTTTTTAGAAAAGTTTCCTAGCTTTATCCATCTTTTAAATGTTTTTTTAGTAACTCTAGCATTTAAAAGTATATGATAAATATCTTTTTTTTTTAAACTGTAAAGCATGTTTGGCCATATTTCAGAGTCAATAAAAATTACTAAATTTGGTTGCCAATAATTCAAAAATTTTTCACTAAGATATTTTGTATCTAGAGGAAAAAATTGATGAACAGTTTTTTTAAATCTAAATTTATTAAATATCTTTGCTGAACTTAAAGTTGACGTGGTAACAAGTATTTGTTTTATATTTTTTTTTTTCTCTAATTTTTCTATGAGTGGAATAACACTCATTAATTCACCTACACTTGCACCATGAAGCCAAATTAAATTTCCTTTTTTTCTTTTTTGAGAAAAATAAGTAAATTTTTCTTTAAATCTAGTAAAATGTTCTTTTTTTTTTATTAATCTAAATAAAACTATTAAAGGTGAAAAAATTAAAATTAAATTAATTAATAACCTGTATATAAAAATCATTAACCTTTCTTAAGTTGTTTTTCATAAAAATTTTTGTATATTTCAGAATTTTGCAAAAGTTCCTCGTGAGAACCACTTGTAACAATTTCACCTTCTTTGACAACGTAAATTATGTTTGCGTTTAGAATAGTTGAAAGTCGATGAGCGATTACTACTGTTGTTTTGTTTTTTGTTAATAATGTAATAGCATTTTGTATTTTTTCTTCAGTATCAGAATCTAAAGAAGAAGTTGCCTCATCCAATAGAATAACTGAGCTTTTCTTCAACATTGCTCTAGCTATTGATAATCTTTGTTTTTCACCGCCAGAAAGCCTAACGCCATTTTCTCCAATAATTGTCTCGTAACCATTTGGTAATTTTTGAATAAATTCATCAGCATAAGAATTTTTTGCTGCTAACATAATTTCCTCATTAGATGCCTCAAGGTTTGCATATGCAATATTGTTCTTAACTGTATCATCAAATAAGGTCGTCTCCTGGCTAACTAATGATATGTTTCTTCTCAATGAATAAAGATTTACTTTGTGAATTGATTGATTATCAATTTCTATACTACCTGAATTTGGATCATAAAATCTAGGAATTAAATTTAATATTGTTGATTTTCCAGCACCGCTTAATCCAACCAAAGCTGTCATCTTTCCTCCTTCAATGTTCAAATTTGCTGATTTCAAAACTTTTTTTTCATCGTTTCCGTATTTAAAGTTAATTTCATTAAAAATTATATTTCCATTTTTTATATTTATATCTGGAAGATTTGGATCGTCTTTAACATCATTAACCAAGTCAACAATTGGTAGTACTCTTTTTGCACCTGTAATACCTTGGTTGATAGCAATATTTAATCCCGCTAAAGATTTTACAGGTTGATAAGCTAACATCATAGCTGCTAAAAAAGAAAAAAAGTTATTAATTTTTAGTTCACCATTTTCAATCAAAATTCCAGAATAAAAAATAAGTGCTGCTATCATGATACCAGTTAAAGTCTCCATTATTGGAGTATTTCGATTAAAGATAACCATCATTTTAATAACTTTATCTTTTAATCCATCAAGATCTTTAGAAGATCTTAATTTTTCATGATCTTCTCTTTGAAAAATTTTTATTAATTTATGATTTTTAAAAATTTCAACCAATCTAGTTGTAAATATGCCTGATTGGACCATGCTTTGTTCAGTAGCTTTAATCATTCTTTTGGCTAATGCTCTAGCTACAAAGGATGCAAGTGGAATCATTATTATTGCAAGAATTGATAGTTTCCAGTTTTGATAAAACATTACTGCCATTAAACCAATTAAACTCATAGTATCTTTAAATACATTTAAAAGTGCAACACTAATTAAATTAACAAGCATATTTACATCATTAGTAAGATTTGAAATAAATTTTCCAGTATGAGCACTATCAATAAAATTTGTATCAGATGAAATTAATGATTTTAACATATCTTTTTGCACATCAGCTTTAAGTTCTTGAGAAACAGAGATCATTATTATTTTGGCTAGGTAAAGAGACATACCTTTTGTGAAAAATGCCACAATGATTAAGATAGGAATTAAATATATAAGAGTCTTATCTTTTTCGATAAAAATTTTTTCTATTGCAGGATCAAGTAAATATGCAATGCCTGAGGTACTTCCAGCAACTAAAAATGAAAAAACAACAGCAATGATTATTTTTTTTAAATGTTTTGAAGTATAATCTTTATAAAGTCTTTTAATAATATTAATATCGTTAATCATTAAAAAAATTTTCCTATAAGAATATTGGTTAAAATTAAAAACCCTAATAAGTTATTACTTTTAAATATTTTAAGGCAATTAATTGGATCTTCTTTATTAAAATTTTTTATTTGAAGAAAAAATAAATGAAAAATTGGAATTATTAAAAAAATATAAAAGAAATATTCAAACTTCATTAATATACCAATTAATAGTAAAGATATAATAAATATTAAGTAACTTATCATTAAAAATAATTTTGGATTTTTTTTAAACTTTATCGATGTTGATTTCACTCCTATTATTTCATCATCTTTTATATCTTGATATCCATATATTGTGTCGAAACCTAATGTCCAAAATATGGCCCCCATATAGAGGATTATTGGTATTAGTTCCATTTTATTTGTTATACATACCCATCCAAGAATTAAACCATAATTAAAAGTAATGCCTAAAAATAATTGGGGCCAGTACGTGTATCTTTTCATCAGTGGATAGCTAAATGCTAAAGGCATAGAACAAAGGGCTAATAAAATAGTAAAATAATTGAAATTTAATAAAACTAATAGAGCAATAAAACACAAAAAAATTACATAGGTCAAAGCAAGTTTAATAGAAATTTTTCCTGACGCAATTGGTCTATTTTTTGTTCTTGAAACTTTTTTATCAAATTCTTTATCCACTATATCATTTACAATACATCCAGCAGATCGCATTAAAACTGAGCCAAAAAAAAATAAGATTATATAAAAAAAATAAGTATTTAGACCATTAGAAAAGTCGTAAGCTAGCGACAAACCCCATGCACAAGGCCAAAATAATAGCATATAACCAATCGGTCTTTTTAACCGTGTCAGTTCTATAAAAAGATATAATTGTTTCATAATAATTTACTTGTAAATAGCAAAGGCTAGTTTCATAATCAAACTGATTCGTATGAATATAGATTACACAGTTACAGCACTAATGTTTCCAGCTATTCCATTATTAATGAGCGTTTATAGTAATCGATTTCATTCTCTGAGTATCTTGATTAGACAATTGCACGACGAACATGTTTATGAAAAACATATTCCACCAGAATGGAAAAAGCAGTTTATAAACTTAAGTGGGAGAATAACCTTATTGAGATGGACAATTATGTTTGCTGCATTTGGATTTTTATTTAATATGCTCACAGTATTCGCACTTTATTTAGATGAAGTTTTTATGGCGAGAGTAATCTTTGGATCATGTTGTTTGTCTATGATTATTTCAATACTTTTTTTTATTAGAGAAATTCATATTTCAACAAATGCTCTAAAACTTCATATGTCTGATATGGATGTTGATGTGGATTAGGGAATTATTACTGCAGGCCCGATTAGTAATCTTGACTCTAAATCTTTGTGCGCCTGTGAAACATCTTTAAGAGAATATTTTTTTGAAATTTCAACTTTAAATTTATTTGATAATAGAGCATCAAAAACCTTTTTTGCTGACTCTACAAGTTCTTCTCTTTTAACAGTGTAATGAGCAATTGATGGTCTTGTGAAAAAAAGACCTTTTGCATTGATATCTTTTTTAACATCTATCGTATCAACATAACCTGATGCATTTCCAAAAGCTACCATCATTCCTCTAATTTTTAATGTTTCAATTGATCCTTTAAACGTTTTTATTCCTACGCCATCATAGACTACATCAATACCATTTTTACCTACAATTTTTTCTACTTCTTCTACAAAATTTTTTTTGGAATAATTTATTACATGATGACACCCATTTTTTTTTGCAATTTCTTCTTTAGCTTTTGATCCAACAGTTCCAATTACTTCTGCACCTAAAGAATTAGCCCATTGGCATATAATTTGACCAAGACCACCAGCTGCAGCGTGATATAAAACCTTGTCACTTTTTTTTAATGGATATGCTCTATGCAACAAATATTCAGCAGTAATTCCTTTTAGTGTAATACAAGACGCTACTTCATCAGAAACACCATCAGGAACTGAAATTAATTTTTCTTCAGGTATTATTTGTTTTTCTGAATAAGCGCCAATAGGCATTGATGCATGAGTAACTCTATCACCAACTTTAAATAATTTTACTTCTGATCCTATTTCTTCAATTATTCCACAAGCTTCAAGGCCGATACCACTAGGCAATGGAATAGGATAAAGACCTGTTCTATGATAAACATCTATAAAATTTAGACCAATTGATAGATTTTTAATCAAAACTTCTTTTGGCCCAGGTTTTCCTAAATCTATATCTTTGATCACAAGAACTTCAGGTCCACCAAATTTTTCAATTTGTATTGATTTCATTATTTATTTTACAAAAGTACCATTATGATAATCTTGAACAGCTTTCAAGATCTCGGCTTTAGTATTCATCACAAATGGTCCACCTCTAGCTATTTCCTCATTTATAGGTTTTCCAGAAATTACTAGGAATTTTGCATTTAATTGTGCTTGAACTTTTAAATTTTCACCCTTTGAGAGTAAGATTAAAGTACTATCTTTAACTTTTTTATGTTTTTTTTTACCAATTTTTATTTCTCCATTAATTAAATAGATAAATGTATTATGAGTAGAGGGTAAGTTATAATTAAATTCTTTATCCTTATTCAACTCAACATCAAAATAAACTGGCTCTACATTATGTCTTTTAACAGGTCCCTCAGCTTTTTTAAATTTACCTGCTATGACTTTAACTTGTTTTTCATCATCTTTATGAATACTCATTTTATTTGAATCAATATAGATATACTCTGGTTTACTCATTTTTAATTTTGCTGGCATGTTAATCCACAATTGAAATCCGTGAAGCTTTCCTTCTTTCATAGCGGGCATTTCTGAATGAATTATACCACTTCCTGTTTTCATCCATTGAACATCTCCTGCTGTCATTCTACCCTTGCCACCGGTACTGTCTTCATGCTCAAAGTCACCTGCAAGCATGTAAGTAACTGTTTCAATACCTCTATGAGGATGCGGTGGAAAACCTGCAATATAATCTTCACTGTTTTCAGAACCAAATTCGTCTAACATTAAAAATGGATCAAAGTAATTTGGCTCAACTCCAATACTTCTTTTCAATTTAACTCCAGCTCCATCAGAGGCTGGGATAGGATCGATTATCTGTTTTACTTCAATATTTTTCATATCACTCAAATAATTAATTAAATTTTAAATTCAAGATTATTTTTTATCAAAACAATAACTTTTAGCACCATTAACTAGTAAAAATAGAAAGCCACCTGCTAAGGCAATATTTTTCATAAAAGCAACAACCTGCATTTGATCAGAGAAATCTGTATGAAATATAATTGCTGTAGCTATACAAAATAAACTTAAAGCTCCAGCGGCAATTCTTGTTTGATAACCAATAATAACTAATATAGGTGCGACTAACTCTAAAATAATGGCAGGAATTAATAAAAGTCCTGGTATGCCAAAGCTTTCCATCCAGCCGACTGTTCCTTCATAATTTCCAATTTTATTAAAACCACTTAATAAAAAAACACCCGAGATAAAAAACCTTCCAATTAAATCTAATATATTAGTCATATGTTATGTGTTGTGTGATCCATCACAAAATGGTGGATTATTAGTTTGTTTGCAAGCACAAAAAAACATTTTTTTTGTTGCTTCAGCCCTGTATGTCAAAGGTTTAAATTCAGTTCCATTGTGAGAACCATCACAAAATGGTTGTTTAGAACTTATTCCACATGCACACCAGTAATATGATTTTCCATTTTCAACTTCCACTGCAATTGCTCCATTGCCCGCTCTTTGTCCTTTGTTCATTTTACCCTTTCAATTTAAATTAATTTGATTAATTCACTTAAATTCTTAATTTCTTTTTTAGGTTTATAATCAAGATTGTCAAAGATATTATTATTTCGATTTACCCAAATAGCTTGATAGCCATAATTTCCACCGCCAGAAACATCCCAGGTATTTGCACTTAAAAAGATAACCTCATTTTTTTTTATGTTATATTTTTTGATTGGTATGTCGTAAACTTTTGAATCTGGTTTATAAATTCCTACTTCTTCGATAGAAAATATATTATCAAATAAATTCTCTAAACTATTACTATTGACTAATTCATTTAATAGAGCAGGAGTTCCATTTGAAAGAATAGCTAATTTGTATTTTTTTTCCTTCAGAATTTTTAATGTTTCAGGAACTTCTTTAAAAGGTGAGAGAACTTTATATAAATTAAGCAACTCATCTCTCATAGAGGAGTCTATTTTAAAATTTTTTATAGATTTATCTAAGCTATCTTCTGTTATTTGCCAAAAATCTTTATGTCTTCCCATCAAACTCCGAAGCCAAGTATATTCTAATTGTGTAGTACGCCAAAAATTTGCGAAAGGCTCCCATTTATCTCCAATTTTATCTTTACATTTTTCAGCAGCAGAATTGACATCAAACAATGTGCCATAAGCATCAAAAATTATTGCTTTAATATTTTTCATAAACTAACTTAACATAAATGAGTAATATTCGATTATTTTTTTCAGAGACACTATCAGCTAACATGATTGGTAAACTAGACAAATCTCAATCACATTATTTAAATAAAGTAATGAGGATAAAAGAGAATGAAGTTTTTTCATTATTTAATAGTGAAGGGGAATGGGAAGCTAAAATTTTGAGTAAATCAAATAATATAGTCGAGTTTAAATTAATTAAACAATTAAGACATAAAGCTAACGTTATGGACTTATGGTTAGCTTTTTCTCCAATAAAATCAAATTATCAAAGTTTTATGATTCAAAAAGCCACAGAGTTAGGTGTGACTAAATTTTTACCTGTAATTTTTGACAGAACAATAGTTAGAAAAATTAATAAAGATAGATTTGAAAAGGTAATTGTAGAGGCATCAGAGCAAAGTAATAGATTAAAAGTTCCGAAATTAGAAAAAATTGTAAAATTAGACAATTTTTTAAAATTGAATCAAAATACAAATATTATTTTTGGAGATTTGAATACAAGTAATAATAAATTAAATATCAAAAACAGTGGACCTATTTGTATATTAATTGGACCAGAGGGAGATTTTACAACAAAAGAGAGAGAAAAAATTTTGGGACTTAATAATATTATTCCATTAAATATTAATGAAAATATTTTAAGATCTGAAACAGCAGCAATCGCTATGATATCTATAGTATCTTTTAAATCTTTATCTTAAATATTTATTTATAGTTTTAATCATATCTTCGTAACTTGCATGATGATTAATACGATCTAAATATTTTCCATTTTCCAATAGCATTACAGATGAACTATGATTTATTAAATAACTTCCATCTTCTGAAAAAATTCTTTCTGTCATAACACCCCATGATTTTGATAAAGTAAATATTTTTTTAGAATCACCAGTTATTCCATAAATTTTATTCTCAAATGAATTTAAATAATCTTTAATAATTTCAGGAGTGTCTCTTTCTGGATCTATACTGACAAAGAAAACTTTGAACATTTTCTTCTTTTCTTTATCTAAATTATTAATTACTAAGTTTAAATTATTTAATGTCATTGGGCAAACATCAGGACAATTAGTAAAACCAAAAAAAACTGCAGTTAAAGGACCTTCAAAAGATTTTTCTGTAATTGTATTATTATTAACATCTTGAAGTGAAAATGAAGATCCTTTAAAAGATGCGACAATTTCATCTTTTTGATTATCGATTTTCAAAAAAACTGGAAGCATCATGAATAAAAAAATGAATAAGCACCCAGATATAATTGTTATAGATGTTTTTAACTTCATTATTGAAAAAATTTATTAACCAATTATATAAGAATTATGGAAAATTTATTAAAGAAACTTTTTGGCACACTGCTTCAAAAACCTTGGGAAACTGAACGTGCTGCAATAGATAATGTCCATGATGGAAAAACTTTCGATATTTCAGCTCAGAAGTCTGCTGTAATAATTATTTTTGGTATTGCAACAGTTTTATTTAGTCTTGTGTTCACAAGTTATCTTTACACATTGCCGCCAGGGCAAGATACCAAATATCTTTTAAGGCCAAATTTACTTTGGTTAAATACCTTAACGCTTTTTTTTGTTTCTTATTTTTTTTATAAAGTCACTAATGATCTAAAAAAAAGAAATACTTCAAAAGTAAAAAAAAATCTTTTAGTAATAGGTGGATTATCTTATCTATTTCTTTTGGGCCAAATATTTTTTTGGGTTCAATTATTAAAAAGTGGAAATTATGTTTCTACAAATTCTTATTTTGCAAATTTTTATGTTTTTACAGCCCTTCATGGACTACATCTTTTAGGAGGATTATTTTTTTGGGGAAAAGTATCCTCAAGAGTTTTAAAATTAGAACAAATTAAAATTCTAGATGAAGAAAAAAATATATCTGCATTATCTTTATATTGGACATATCTGTTAATTGTGTGGTTAATGTTTTTTTTAATGATTTATATTTTTAACGATGCATTTATTGCATGGTGTAAATCAATAATTGCTTAATTTATAAAAACAAAACTAAGATAATTCCAACAATTGCAATTATAGCTAAAAGAATATTTACAGATTTTAAATATTTTTTAGTTTCATCCTTAATTTTTGTCTTTGAAAATGCTCCAGCGCCAAAAGATATGACTAAAAAAAAGATGAATACTAAAGCGAGTATTGTTATTAAAATTCCTATTTTACCGAGCATAAACCTTAATTATATTAGTTTATTTACTTTAAGTTTATGACATTTTGTCATAGGTATTTATAATATTAATAAACTATATAAAGGCAATGCATCCCGGAATAATATTTTTTCTAGTGATCTTAGGATCTGTACTTTTTCATATTTTTACCCCATGGTATTGGACAGATATTGCTTCGAACTGGGGAGGAATGGACGATACTATCACACTTACTTTTTGGATAGGTGGAGGTGTTTTTGTAGCTGTATGCCTTTTTATGGTTTATTGCGTTCTTAAGTTTTCATACAAAAAAGACCGAAAAGCAGAATACAAACCAGAAGATAAAAAACTAGAAAAAATTTTAACTTGGGCAACAACTTTGGGTGTCGTGGCACTTTTAGCACCTGGACTTGTTATTTGGAATCAATATGTAAGCGTTCCAAAAAATGCTGTTGAGGTAGATGTAATGGCTTGGCAATGGGGATGGCAATATAGATTAGCTGGAGAAGATGGGAAATTAGGTACAACTCAAGTTGTTAATATTAATGATGATAATCCTTTTGGAATTAATTTAGATGATCCCTTTGGACAAGATGACATAATGATACAAAGTGATGTAATAAATTTAGAAAACAATAGACCTGTAAAGATTTTATTAAGGTCAGTTGACGTACTTCATAATTGGTATGTTCCTCAATTTAGATCAAAAATGGATGCAGTCCCAGGAATAGTAACTTATTATTGGTTTGAACCAAATAAAATTGGAGAATATGAAGTTTTATGCGCAGAATATTGTGGTGTTGGACACTATGCAATGAGAGGTGGAGTTGAAGTTCAAAGCAAAGAAGATTACGACAAATGGATTTCTGAACAAGAGACTTTCAGTGATTTAATTGCTAAACAGGAAAAATTAGAGCTAGAAAATAAAAAAATAGTCAAAAATAATAATTTTCTTTTAAATAAAGATATATATAAAGAGGAATAATTTATGTCAGACGAATACGAAAATAAAACAGGCTATCAAGCACAATCTTCAGAGAGTATTGCTTCAGGTAGCATTGGCTCTGGTGTTGCATCAGATAGTGATTATGTAAGACCTGCAGAAAATGCAGAACAAGATCTATATCATGGTCATAGTTTTATTACGAAATGGGTTTTTTGTCAGGATGCAAAAGTTATTGGAGTTCAGTATTTCCTTTTAGCTACTTTTACAGGTGTCATTGGCTTAGTTCTTTCTTGGTTAATGCGTTTACAATTGGGCTTTCCTGGAGCTGCAGGATTCATGACTGCTGAACATTATTATCAGTTCGTCACTATGCATGGAATGATAATGGTAGTTTATTTTTTAACTGCATTATTTCTGGGTGGTTTTGGAAATTATTTAATCCCTTTAATGGTAGGTGCAAGAGATATGGTTTTTCCTTACCTTAACATGGTAAGCTTTTGGTCTTTCTTTGTTGCTGTTGCAGTTTTATTAGCAAGTTTCTTTGTTCCTGGAGGACCTACAGGATCTGGTTGGACACTATATCCTCCTCAAGCAATTTTAGAAGGAACACCTGGGTCAGGTATGGGAATTATATTAATGTGTGTATCTTTAATTTTATTTGTGGCTGGATTTACTATGGGAGGATTAAATTATTTAATAACCATACTTCAGGCACGAACTAGAGGAATGACTTTAATGAGAATGCCTTTGACTGTTTGGGGTATTTTTACAGCAACAGTTTTAGCAATGTTAGCTTTCCCAGCATTACTTGTTGGATCATTGATGATGATGTTGGATAAATTACTTGCAACAAGTTTTTTCATGCCAACAATATTAAAAGCTGGTGAAGTTTTAGAATACGGCGGAGGAAGCCCTATTCTCTTTCAACATTTATTTTGGTTTTTTGGACACCCAGAGGTTTATATAGTTGCATTACCTGCATTTGGAATAGTTTCAGATTTAATATCTGTTCATTCAAGAAAAAACATATTTGGTTACAGAATGATGGTTTGGGCTATTGTTGGTATTGGGGCATTAAGCTTTTTTGTATGGGCGCACCACATGTATGTTAGTGGAATGAATCCTTGGTTTGGTTTTTTCTTTGCAACGACAACATTAATTATTGCAGTTCCTACTGCGATGAAGGTTTATAATTGGATTTTAACTCTTTGGAGAGGGAATATAAGACTTAATGTTGTAATGTTATGGTGTCTTGGTTTTATAGTTACATTTGTAAACGGAGGTATCACGGGTATTTTCTTAGGTAATGTTAGTGTAGATGTACCATTGTCTGACACTTATTTTGTAGTTGCTCACTTTCATATGGTTATGGGAATAGCTCCGCTTATGGTAATTATGGGGGCAGTTTATCATTGGTTTCCATTAGTGGCAGGAAGATTTTTAAATGAAACATTGGGTAAATGGCATTTCTGGTTAACTTTTTTAGGTGCTTATTCAATTTATTTCCCTATGCACTATCTTGGATTTATTGGAGTACCAAGAAGATACTTTGAAATGTATGATAGTCCTTATATGACTTCTGCTGTAGGTATGAACGAATTTATAAGCACAGCAGCCTTTATAGTTGGTGCTGCTCAGTTTATATTAATTTTTAATATTATAAAAACTTTAAAAACAGGTAAACCTGCAGGACATAATCCTTGGCAAGCAAATTCACTTGAATGGCTTACACCTTCAGTTCCTCCTGAACATGGTAATTGGGGTGAAAAACTTCCAGTTGTTCATAGATGGCCTTATGATTTTAGTGTTCCGGGTGCAAAAGAAGACTATATAACACAAACCACACCACCGAGTGAAGTTAAGGATACAGCAGTAGAAAAAACATAAAAATTTATACTATGTCAGACCCTAAAATAGAAGGATTCGAATTAAAACCAGGTTTTAGTGGGATGGCAAAAGATACTGCCTCTGATCAAACCATGTTCAAAGGTGTTCATTGGGGAAAAGCAATGATGTGGATTTTTCTTTTGAGCGATACCTTTATATTCAGTTGTTTTTTAATTTCATATATGAAAGGCAGAGGGTCTACAATTGTAGACTGGCCAAATGCAAGTGAAGTTTTTGGACTTCACGTATTTGGTGTTGACGTTCCTTTGTTACTTATTGCAATTATGACATTTGTTCTAATTACAAGCAGTGGAACAATGGCACTTGCAGTGAAATATGGCTATGAAAGAAATAAAAAAATGTGTGGTTGGCTAATATTAGCTACCGCAATAGGCGGACTTACTTTTGTTGGAATGCAAGCCTTCGAATGGTCAAAATTAATCCATGAAGGTGTAAGACCTTGGGAAAACCCTTTTGGTGCACCACAATTTGGTTCTTTTTTCTTTATGATAACAGGATTTCACGGAACCCATGTTACTTTTGGAGTAATCTTTTTATTTATTTATGCCTATAAAACTTTTGCAGGTCACTATGATGAGGGAAAAAGAGGCTGGTTTACAACCATGAAAGGTGATTATGTTGAAATTGAAATATTAGGATTATACTGGCACTTTGTAGATTTAGTATGGGTATTTATTTTTGCATTTTTTTATTTATGGTAAATTATTGATTTATGAGCAATACTGAAGAAAAAAAACAAGATTCAACAACGCATAAGATAGGAATATATCTTTGGATATGGGGCTTATTGTTTGTTTTAAGTTTCTTTTCTTACATGGTCGATTGGTACCAATTTCAAGGTATGCTTAGATGGTCTTTGATTTTATTCTTTATGTTTTTAAAAGCAGGATTAATCATGGCATTTTTTATGCATTTATTTTGGGAACGTTATGCACTCGTTAATGTTTTATTATGGCCAATGACTGCTATAGCATGCTTTATATTTTTAATGGTTTCAGAGTTTAAATATACAGTTTTTACTAGATTTTTTTATTTTGTTGTAGGAGGATAAAAATTTATGAATGGATATACTATATTAGCCGGATCTTTAATATTTTTTTTCTTTTTCATCTATATAACTTGGTTTGGTTTTTCAATAAAAGTAGAAAGTGATAAAGATCAAGAAGAGTCAAAAATCAAAATAAACCCATATGATAATTTACCTCTCAGCAGAAAGTTTATTGATAAAAAAAATAAACAATTAGGATTATTTGATTTAGGAAATCATATTCTTATTATTGGAATGGTATTATCTATAATATTCGTTGTAATAAACGTAAGTTAGTTTTGTCTAATACAATTAGAAAAAGAACTGCTTCTATTTCACTATTAGATTTAGGAACTTTTATTAAATCATTATATTTATTGATGAAGCCAAGAGTAATGTCTCTTGTTATATTTACTTGTGCGGTAGGATTTTTAACTTCAAATTCAAATACAAGTACTTCAGATGCTCTTATTGGAATATTTTTAGTGGCATTAGGAGCTGGAGCAGCTGGATGTCTAAACATGTGGTATGAGTCTGATTTAGATGCTTTAATGAAAAGAACTTGTTTAAGACCGATTCCAACTGGAAAAGTCAATAGAAAGCAAGCATTAATTTTTGGAATATTATTATCAGTTATTTCAGTCGGAGCATTATATTATTTTTCAAATTTATTATCAGCATCCTTATTATTACTTACAATTTTATTTTATCTTTTTGTTTATACGATATG
>CACDHZ010000014.1 GCA_902552705.1 uncultured Pelagibacteraceae bacterium | reverse complement strand
GGATTTAGCAATAATAAAAAAAGTTGAAAAATTTTTTGTAGAAATTGAAACTGAAAATCAACAAATTGGAGTCATTAAATATGAAAATATTACTTGGATTAAAAAAGAATTTGATGAAATTTTAAAAGTTGGAGATGTAGTTTATGTAGAGAAAATTAAAGATGATAAATTTTCTTTGAGGCAACTACCTTTAGTAAATGGAGGTATTGTAGTAATGGATCCTTTTACTGGAAGAGTTATGGCTTTAAGTGGTGGTTTTAGTTTTAAAAAAAGTGAATTTAACAGGGCAACTCAAGCTTTAAGACAACCCGGTTCAGCATTTAAACCATTTATTTATGCTTTAGCACTTGAAAACGGTTATACGCCATCGACTTTAATTTTAGATGCACCATTAGTTTTAGAGCAAGGATCTGATTTAAAAATGTGGAAACCTGAAAATTATGGAAAAAAGTTTTATGGACCATCAACTTTGAGAATGGGATTAGAAAAATCTAGAAATTTAATGACTGTTAGGATAGCCCAAGACTTAGGTTTAAAAAAGATAGTAAATTTTTCAAAACAGTTGGGTATTTATGACAATCCAAGTGAACTTTTATCTATTTCTTTAGGTTCTGCAGAAACAACACTTTTAAAACTTACATCTGCATATTCTTCATTTGTTAATGGTGGAAAATTAGTTAAACCAATTATGATTGATAGAATTCAAGATAGCGAAGGAAACACGATACTAAATAATGAAAAAAGAAAATGTGTAAATTGTAGTGAAATATCTTTTTTAAATGAAAATTATCCTGAGATAGAAGATTCATTTCTTCAAATCTTTTCTCCACAAACAGCATATCAAATGACTTCGATACTTGAAGGAACAATTCAAAATGGAACGGGTAAAAAATTAAAAAAACTTAATTTAGATTTAGGTGGAAAAACTGGTACCACTAATGGAAATACCGATACATGGTTTATTGGTTTTACCTCAAAACTTGCGATAGGAGTATATGTTGGTTCAGATAATCCAAAATCATTAGGAAAGTATGAAACTGGAGCAAAAACAGCATTACCAATTTTTGGTAACTTTGTTAAAAATGCTGTAAAAAAAAAAGACGCAAGACCATTTAAAGTTGCAGATAATATTCTAATGAAAGTTATAGATCCTATAACTGGAAAAAAAGCTGATAGCAGAAGTAAATCAACTATTATTGAAGTTTATAAAGACTCACAGATAGATAGTATGTCGAATAAAGATATTAATAATAGATTAAAAAATAATAATATATTAAAGTTCTACTAATGGAAAACGAATACTTAAACTATAAAGCTGAAATTGAAAAAATAAATCAAAGAGTTAAGGAGTATCTTTGAAAAAAATAATATTTATTCAAAATTAGAAAATAATAATAAAAAAATGCTAGAAAGTGATTTCTGGCAAAATAAATCTTTTTCCCAAAAAATTATTAAAGAAAAGAAATTTTATGAAGATTTAATAAATTCATATAATCATTCTGTTAAAACATTAATTGAATTACACGATTTAAATGAATTAGCTTTAGAGGAAAAAAATCAATCAATAATCAATGAGGTTATAGAAAGTATTAAAAATTTAAAAAAGTCAGCAAAAAAAAATGAGACCAAATGTTTCTTATCAAAAGAAACAGATAGCATGGATGGGTATATAGAAATTCATGCAGGTGCAGGAGGAACTGAAAGTCAAGATTGGGCTGAAATGTTAAGAAGAATGTATTTGAAATGGTCAGTTACAAAAGGTTTTAAATCACATTTGATAAGCGAACATAAAGGAGATGAGGCAGGTATAAAATCATCAACAATAAAGATTGAAGGAGATTATGTATTTGGGTGGTTAAAATCAGAGTCAGGAATCCATAGATTAGTTAGAATCTCTCCATTTGATTCAGGTGCACGAAGGCATACAAGTTTTGCTAGCGTATGGATTTATCCTGTAGTTGATGAAAATATCGACATTGAAATAAAAGAAAAAGATTTGAGAGTGGATACCTATAGATCAAGTGGAGCAGGAGGGCAACATGTTAATACCACTGATAGTGCTGTCAGAATTACTCATATCCCAACAAAAATTGTTGTACAATGTCAAAACGAAAGATCACAACATAAGAATAAAGAAACTTGTATGAATATGCTTAGAGCAAGACTTTATGATTTTGAATTAAAAAAAAGAAATCAAGAAAATAAAGATTTAGAGTCTTCCAAATCTGATATTGGTTGGGGTCATCAAATAAGATCCTATGTTCTTCATCCATATAGATTGGTTAAAGACAACAGAACAAAC
The DNA here is from genome assembly GCA_902552705.1 of uncultured Pelagibacteraceae bacterium. Lineage (GTDB taxonomy): Bacteria > Pseudomonadota > Alphaproteobacteria > Pelagibacterales > Pelagibacteraceae > Pelagibacter. Next base: position 21,639 of record CACDHZ010000014.1, on the reverse strand, counting down.
TTTGAAAGTTCTAACCCAGATAAAATATTAGATGGTGAAATCGATGAATTTTTAGAAAACTCGCTTTATAATTCTGTATAAAAAATAAAATATTTATTTATTAAATTTTTGAGTAACACTACTACATATAGTATTTATTTCAATTCTAAGTAGAAAATAAAAATCTTTAAAAATAGACATGGTTTAAAAATATTAGTTAAATAAATAAATGGCTCTTAGAAAAAAAAAAATCGTTAAAGCCAAGACCAAAAAAAGAAAATTAAAGTTGGTCAAATTACCTAAAAAAAAAACTAAAAGCAAAAAAAAAGGAGTAAGAAAGATGAGCGCAGAAGCAATGAAGGTGTCATCTGTTCTAGATACTTCTCATTTAAAGGTTAAGTTTCCATTTAAAGCAAAATACGGAAACTATATCAACGGAAAATTTGTTGAACCTAAATCAGGTAAATATTTTGATAATGTTAGCCCGATATCTAATGAGAAAATCTGTTCAGTAGCACGATCAAACGAAAAAGACGTGGAAGCAGCTTTAGATGCAGCCCACGCAGCTTTTCCTGAATGGGGAAAGACTGACATCACTACAAGATCAAACATCTTGAATAAAATAGCTGATGTGATTGAAAAAAATCTAAACTTATTAGCAACAGCTGAATGTTTAGATAATGGAAAGCCAATTAGAGAATGTATGGCAGCAGACTTACCTTTAGTTGTTGATCATTGGAGATATTTTGCAGGAGTAATCAGAGCAGAGGAAGGATCAATTGCTGAAATAAGTAATAATCAATACTCATACAATTTTCATGAACCATTGGGAGTAGTTGGTCAAATTATTCCATGGAATTTTCCATTATTAATGGCAACATGGAAATTAGCTCCAGCTCTTGCAGCAGGAAATTGTGTTGTATTGAAACCAGCTGAACAAACACCAGCTTCAATTAATGTTTTAATGGAGCTTATAGGAGATCTATTACCTCCAGGAGTTGTTAACATTGTTAGTGGTTTTGGATTGGAAGCGGGTAAACCTTTAGCGTCTTCTAAAAGAGTAGCTAAAGTTGCATTTACTGGTGAAACTACAACTGGAAGATTGATAATGCAGTATGCTGCACAAAACATAATTCCAATAACTTTGGAATTAGGTGGAAAATCTCCAAACATTTTCTTTGAAGATGTCATGGAAAAAGATGATGACTTCTTTGATAAATGTATTGAGGGATTTGTAATGTTCAATCTTAACCAAGGAGAGGTTTGTACTTGTCCAAGTAGAGCTTTAATACAAGAGTCAATCTATGATAAATTCATGGAGAGAGCTATTGCAAGAACTAAAGCTGTTAAACAAGATAATCCTTTAAAAATGGAAACAATGATTGGAGCCCAAGCATCTGTTGAGCAAATGGAGAAGATTAAATCTTATCTTGAGCTAGGTAAAAAAGAAGGTGCTAAAGTTCTGACGGGAGGAAGCGTTGCCAAGCTAAATAGTGGATTGGAAAAAGGTAATTACATCCAACCAACTATTTTTGAAGCTAATAATAGCATGCGTATATCTCAAGAAGAGATCTTCGGACCTGTTGTATCTGTGATTAAATTTAAAGATGAAGCAGAAGCATTAAAAATTGCTAATGACACTCTTTATGGTTTAGGAGCAGCAGTATGGACTAGAAATGGAAATATAGCTCACAGAATGGGTAGAGAAATACAAGCGGGTATAGTATGGACTAATTGTTATCATGCTTATCCAGCACACTCTCCATTTGGAGGTTATAAACAATCAGGAGTTGGAAGAGAAACTCACAAAATGATGCTTAATCATTACAGACAAAATAAGAACTTACATGTTTCTTATGCTGAGAAAAAATTAGGCTTCTTTTAAAGAAATAATATATACTGGTCCATGATTCGATATCATGGGCCAGAGAAAAAATATGAAAGTATCAGCAACACATTCAGCATTAAGTTTACTATCAGAATTAAAAGAGAAATATGGTGAAAAATTAATGTTTCATCAATCAGGTGGTTGTTGCGATGGAAGTGCTCCAATGTGTTTTCAAGAAGGTGAATTTCCGTTAGGAGATAATGATATTAAATTAGGCGAAATAGGTGGAGTTCCTTTTTATATGAATGGTGATCAATATGAAAAGTGGAAACATACAGATCTTACAATTGATGCTGTAAAAGGTATCGGCGGTATGTTTTCTTTGGACAATGGTACTGGTAGAAGATTTTTGACTAAATCTGAGATATGTTTAGTCGTAGATAATGATAATCCTAATCATTAAGAATCAATCAATATAAAAAAGATGTCTGTATATTTAAGTTCTCAAAAAATTATTAGTAATTGGATTGATTACAATAATCATATGAATGTATCTTATTATCTATTGATATTTGATAAATATGGTGCGGATATTTTAAATGATACTTTTAAGATGGGAGAAAATTCAGCCAAAACAACTGGAAAAAGTACTATGATTGTTGAGTCTCACATCACTTACAATAAAGAACTTCAACTCAATGATGAAGTAGATATTAATTGCGTTTACTTTGATCATGATAAGAAAAGACTTCTATATAAAATGGAGATGATACATAAAGAAAAAAAATATCTTGCCTCAACAATTGAAGTTTTAGCCTTATACGTAGACCTTAACGAAAGAAAAGTCGCTGAATTTGAAAAAGAAAAAATAAAGATAATGGATGAATTCATCAATAAAAATAGGTCTAATTTTAATTATGAAAATTTAAAATTTTCATCTAAGCTTAAAAAATGAAAAAAATATTAGTGATTTTAACTTTAAGCCTATTATCTTCAATCAATCTATTTGCTGAGAGTTTTAAACTTAATGAGTTTAATCTGTGGCTTTCTGATAATGGACATCATCAATATTTAAATTTTGAACCAAACCCAGTATGCAAAGAAGAACCAAAATATAGCAGTCTTTGGTATTATAATAAATGCGATAAATTTCAAGGATCTAACAATCTAAATATCAAGATAAATAATAAAGAATTATCAGGTACTAATATTGCTTATGATTCAAACCCAAACCGAGACTCGCTAATTTATTATTTATGGAAATACTCACATAGGGATAGAGGTTTCAAAGAGTTTAAGTCTACAAATAATTCATACGATTTTAAATTTAACTTAATCGAAGATAAATATGTAAAAAAGCAAATGAAAACTAAAGGCATCCTTAGTTATTTGTATTACCAAGATGGTGAAGTATTGATTGATGAATTTTCTCCTAAAGAAAGACTGGGAGAGTTTTTAACTAATGAAACAAAATTTTACTCAATGTCAATGAGTAAGTCACTAGTTTCTTATATGCTAGGTCATGCTATATGTGAGGGTTATATCGATGGAGTTGATGCAAGAATAAATGACTGGCCTGTAATAAAAGATTCACTTTATCATAATCAAAAATTAATTAATTTTTTGAATATGAATACTGGAGATCAAAAATATGTCGATGAATTTGCGGGGAGAGGTACCAGTTCATTAGGTAATTATGAAGATAAAGATATTGAAACAACTATGCGTTTACACTTTAGAAACAAAAATACAAAAAAATCTAAGGAAATATATAATTACAATGGATTTGTTACTCAGTTAATTTTTAACTATATAAGATTTAAAACTGGCGAAGATTATAAAAAACTTTATAGCAAGATTTTCAATGATAAAGTAAGGATTCAACATAGTATTCTTTATGGTGAAACTAGTCGACGAGAAGAAAATGGAAATGGACATCAAAACATAAGCGCGACAAGATTTGACTATCTAAGAATTGCAAAAGCTGTAATGGATGATTATCAAAATGATACTTGTGTTGGAAAATATTTAAAAGAAATTTATAAAAGAAGAATACCTAAAAATTTAACTGAAGAAAGAACCGAACCTGGATTTAATCGTTCTAAAACTTATGGAGGTCAGTTTCATTTTGATTATCCAGGATTAAAAGATAAAATTGTTTTTGGTATGAATGGCTATGGTGGACAAGCTATTTTGATTGATATGGAAAATTCAAGAATAGTGGTTCTTAATTCACTTCATTATAATAATACCAAATATAAATATGGTTATAAAAAACTTTTATTTGATCGAATTAAAAAAGGTATATAACTTCCAGCTTTTGAGCTGAAAGTTATATTTTATAATTATTGTCCTGGTGCTTTATAACCAATTTTACTTGCTTTTGTAGTAGCTTTAGTAAAATCTATTGCTTCTAATATAGTTAAGTTTTTTACTGCGCCGGAAGCTTCAACAACTAACTTGATAGCAGCAAAATCTTCAAAACTAGGTACATCAGTAACAACTATAAAGTCGTACGAGCCTCTTACAATGTCCATACTATGCATCGTACCACCCATTGCTTTTGTTAACTGCTCTACAACAGCTTTTCTGTCACTTGATGGATCTTTTAAAAATCCTTGAAAAGCTTTTTCTGTATAATTTCCCATTATATATGCTTTCATTTGTAACTCCTTTTTTTTAAAAACTTATCATTGTTATAAAACTATTTGATGCGCAAAAATAACATAGTAGACAGTACCTAAAGTAATGTTAAATTAAAATTATGTACGAAAAATTTGGACAATTTATTGATGGAAAATGGTCGCCTTCAGAAAATAAAGAAACATATGAAGTAATAAATCCTGCAACAGAAGAAGTTATAGGTCAAGCTTCTAAGGCAACTTCTGGTGATGTTGAACGAGCATTAAAGTCAGCAGAAAAAGGATTGCAAATTTGGAAGAAAACTCCACCGTGGCAGAGATCTTACATCTTAAGAAAAATAGCTGACAAGATGAGAGAAAAGAAAGATGTACTTGCTAAATGGATGACTTTAGAAAATGGAAAACCTTTAGCTGAGGGTGTTGCCGAAACAAATGGAGCAGCTGATATTTTTGAATGGAATGCTGAAGAAACAAAAAGAATTTATGGACAAACTATTGAAAGTAGATTTGAAGACACTAGAGTGCATGTTTATTATCAACCAGTAGGTGTTGTTGCTGCATTATCTCCCTGGAACTTTCCACTTGTTTTATCTGCAAGAAAAATTGCAACAGCATTGGGAGCAGGATGCTCAGTAATTATTAAACCTGATGTAATTACTCCTGGTGTGGTAATGGAGTTAGTTGATATTTGTAAAGAATGCGGCGTTCCTTCTGGAGTAGTAAATCTTTTATCTGGTGATCCTCCAAGTATAGCATCTCAATTAATTCAATCTGATATAATTAAAAAAATTTCTATCACTGGCTCAGTAAGAGTAGGAAAGATAATTTTAAAACAAGCAGCTGATAAAGTTCAGAGAGTCACAATGGAGTTAAGTGGACATTCTCCATTTATAGTTTTTGATGATGCTGATATTAAAAAAGCAACTGATATGGCTATAGCAGCAAAATTTAGAAATAATGGGCAAGTATGTATTTCACCTAATAGATTTTATATTCAAGAGTCTAAAAAAGATGAATTTATCAAATTATTTATTGAAAAAACTAAAAAATTAAAGATTGGTAATGGAATGGATCCGGATACACAATTAGGACCATTAACAACTCAAAAAAGATTAAATGAAGTAGAGGAATTAGTCGAAAAAACTAAACAAGAAGGAGCAAAAGTTTTATTAGGTGGAAAAAGACCCGCCGGTTTTAATAAAGGTTTTTTTTATGAACCAACAATTTTTGATAATGTAAAAGATAATTTTACTATTATGAAACAAGAACCATTTGGCCCTCTAGTTCCAATGTTATCATTTAAATCTTTTGATGAGGTGATTGAAAGAGCCAATAATCATGAATTAGGTCTTTGTAGTTACGTTTGTACCAATTCTATGGAAACTGCTCATTTAGCATCTGAAAAATTAGAAACAGGCTCAGTAGCAGTAAATACAGGATTTGTAGCAATTGCTGAAGCTCCATTTGGAGGAATTAAACAAAGTGGATATGGTAGAGAAGGTGGATCAATGGCAATTAAAGATTATCTCAACATTAAATATACCCACATGGGTATTAAAGGTTAATGGGAGTTTCTAGTAAAGAAATTTCAGCAGTATAATTTAATATGATAGAATTATTTATTGCATTTGGAGCAGGACTAATAAGTTTTTTATCACCATGTGTTTTACCACTAATACCTGGTTATATTTCTTTTATTTCAGGAGCTTCATTAAATGAGTTGCTTGAGAAAAAAAGAATAAATCCAGTTCCATTAATATTATTTTCACTAGGTTTTTCTTTTGTTTTTATAATTTTTGGAGCAGCAGCTTCTTTTTTAGGTCAATTACTTTTAGAAAATTCAAACACTTTAAGAATAGTAGCAGGTTTAATCATTATAATTTTTTCATTTCAATTGATTGGTGTCATAAATATTAACTTTTTAAATTTTGAAAAAAAAATTTATACCCAAAGAAATAACAATATTTGGTTTTCATTTATTGTTGGTATGGCATTTGGTTTTGGTTGGACTCCTTGTATAGGTCCTATTCTTGGATCTATCTTAGCATTAGCCTCAACAGAGGAAACAATACTTAGAGCTATAATTTTACTAAGCTTTTATTCATTAGGTTTAGCTATACCATTTGTTTTATCTGGATATTTAATTCAAAGATTTTTAATGTTTTCAAAGAACTTTAAGAAAAATATTAATTTAGTCTCGAAAATCGGTGGATTAATACTTTTGATTACAGGAATATTGATTTTAACTAATCAATTACAAGTTCTAGGGTATTATATTTTAAATATCTTTCCATTTATGCAAAATTTCGGATAGTTATTAATTATGAAAATTTATCAAATCGACTCTAGTGCAAGAAAAAAAGGCTCAACCTCAAGAGCTTTAGCAAAAAAATTAATAGAAAAAATAAAAAAACCTGGTGATGAAGTTGTTTATAGAGATCTAGATGATGAAATGCTTTTTGTATCTGGTTTAACGGAGTCCGGAATGAAAATTCCTGAAAATGAAAGAACCGAACAACATAAAAAAATGTTTGAGTTATCTGACAAACTTGTCTTAGAACTTAAAGAAAGTGATGTCATAATTATTTCAGCTCCAATTTATAACTTTGGACCACCCGCAACATTAAAAGCTTGGTCAGATTTAGCCGCAAGAGTTGAAGAAACATTTAAGTATAATGAAGATGGAAGAAGAATAGGGTTATTACAAGATAAACAAGTTTATTTAGTTATCACTTCAGGGGGAACAAAGATAAATAGCAAAGAAGATTTTTTAACACCTTGGTTAATTCATGTATTGAATTTTTTTGGAATTAAAAATATTAAAATAATTGCTGCAGATCAAATGGCTATAGATTATGAAAAATCTGTTAAAGAAGCAGAAGATCTAATAAAAAAAATATCTTAATAATCAAAACTTCTTTTTAAGTGTCTAAGTTTTCCTTCACTACTGTCGTAGTCAATGTAACAACCTTGTAAATATCTTTTTCCTTCATTAGGGTTATATGATGTTCTGCCATGTAATAACCTATGATTATCCATCATTAAAAGATCACCAGGCATTAATTTAAATTCAATCTTAAATTTATTTGAGTTGTAAAGGTCCGAAATTTTTTTTCTTGCTTTATAATAAAGTTCTAATTTATCTTTTTTTAGAAGAGGAACAAAATCCAATCTAGTACTAAATCTAACTTGTTTTAAATTATTATTTTCATCTAATTCAATTAGAGGACCATCATTTTCTAAAACAACTTTTTTATCAGTAAATTTAAATTTAACTTTTATTTTTGTTAAGATTTTAAAAAAATCAGGCTTAGTTTTTTTAAGATATTGAGCTACTTTAAATCCATCAACTAAAGTCGAAAATCCTCCACTAACTTCATTTTCAATACAATGTAATAGCTGAATACACGGAACAGGTTTACGATATGGATTGTCTGTATGAGGTGAGAGTGAGAGAGAAGTGTAAGCTAAATCATTTGGATTAGGCACTGACTTTACATTAAAAAATTCTCCAAAATTGGTAGGTCTTATAGTGCCAATAGAGTTAGCAAAATTAACGATAAAGTTATTTTTAGTAGGAAGATTTTTAATTATTACAAAACCATATTTATAAAATGATATTAATAAATTATACATTTCTTTACTTTCAAAAAAGTTTTTCTTAAACGTATATTTAGGAATTTTCTTAAGAGATGAATCCCATAGATTTACTTTAACAGTGTTAAACAAATTATTTGAGTCAAGAAATTCAGATTTAAGTTTATTTAAATGAAATCTAGACTGCACTCCATCATTGAAAGTTAATTCAAGGATATTTCCTTTAATTATTGCATTTTTAATTTTAATATTTTCAAGTAAAGATGGATCAAAAAGTCTTTGTTCTGTTTTTTGGTCTAAATATTCTTTATTACTTACTCTTTCACGAAGCCATAAAGGATGTATCTCAGTTTTTTTATTACTATTGTTAAAAATGATTGTATTATTATTAACTTCGATTTTCATATATTTAGAGAATTATTTAAAATTAAGCTTTAATCAACATAAATTAAATAGTAAGAGTTTGACTAATGATCATTTTAAAACCTAGAGAATATAAGCTTTATGCTAATTTTTTGAATACTTTAGCTAAAGATTTAACTAAATTTTATTATTCAAAACTTAATAAACCTTTTAGAGTTTCAAATAAAAAAAAAGGCCGAGGATATGATCCTGTAACAAGTGCAGACAAAGCATTTGAACAATTTATAAGAAAAGAAATTTCAAAAAAATTTCCAAAACATCAAATTAAAGGTGAAGAGTTTGGTTTTAAAAAATCTAAAAACAATTTTACTTGGATAATTGACCCAATAGATGGGACACGTTCTTTTGTAATAGGTAACCCAACTTGGAGTAATTTAGTATCTTTAAATTATAAAGGTAATCCAGTTTTAGGCCTTGCAAATTTTCCAGTACTTAAAAAATATTATCTCAATTATTCAAATAAACTTGCTTACGTAATTGAGAATAAAAAAAGAAAAAAAATAAAAGTTAATCAAAAAGTATCATTTACAAATATAAAACTGTCAGCTGCTTTTCATGGTGGTATAACGTTAAGTCAGCAAAAAAAAATTCCAAAAATTTTAAAGTTAATGCAGTTTCCATGCTCTGATGCTTTAAGTTATGCTCATTTAGCAGAAGGTAAAATTGATGTAGTAATACAATGCTTAAATAAAATTTGGGATATTCATCCTTTAATTCCAATTATTGAGGCTGCAGGGGGAATAGTTACAACGTGGAATAATGATAGCGCTGTTAAGGCTGGAAATATTTTGGCATCATCAAATAAAAATATTCATAAAAAAACTTTAAAAATATTAAAGCCAATTTCTAAATAGTCTTATTCATTAAAGAAAACCAATACCATTCGTGTAAAAATAGATGCCTAAAAGAAATACTAAAATAATGTATATTATGAAATAAACCGCAAACTTAAAATATTTTTTCATTTATTTTGGTAGCTTAGTTGCTCCAGTCTCTTGGTAAATAACTTTACCATCTTTAAATTTATAATAAGACATTACAGCTTCCTTATTACCATCGTTAAAAGTTACCATAGCATGTTCAAAACCAACTTCATTATTTTCAAAAAGCACTCTTAACTTATCTTTTTTAACATCTTTTTTTCCAATCCATTCTACTACATCTTTTTTATTTAATGAATTTCCAGATGAATGCATTAAAAACTTAAAATCATCATGTATCAGTTGTTCAGCGCCAGCTGTATCACCTTCGTTAACTATATTAGTCATTTTTTTTATTATCGACATATCAAGTCCTAATCGTTAAATATCATTCTCATTTCGTCTTGTATTGTGCCTTCTTTAAAAACACCCTTCATTTTTTTTTGAAGTTCGATAAATTTAGGGTCTGCAGACATATTCTGATCATTTTCAAATGCCTTGTCTGTAAACTGTTCTCCTACAAGTGTTTCTCTTACTGTTCTAGGGTTTCCTCCAATTTGAAATGAAAAATAAACTTCATGATTTGGATAATGTTTTTTTCTAACTTCCGCTAAACCTTTAGATATTTCCATAGCCTCACCAAGCTTATCATCATAAACTCCAATAGTTCTTGTATAGATTGCTTTCATTTTTATTCCTTGTTTATTAATAGATTCCCGATTCAGCTATTTTTTTAATTTCATCTTCTGAATTTGGGATCAAATTAAAGATATAGTCATCACATTTTTTTGTTGTTTCTTCCTCATATGGTTTACCATATCGTATATCGACCACTTTCAATACTTCTTTATTAAGTTTTTCTTCCTCTATACCTTCTTTAATTAAATAAGAATTTAAAAATTTTTTTGCTGCAAAAGAGTGCACAATTTTTTCCAATTCGAGCTCACCTTGAGGAATCATACTATTTGCATAGTAAATTCCAGTACATTCAATCGTTTTATTTTTTTGGTCTTCAGTTAAATGTCCATCTGCATAAGAGATAATTGGTATAAAAAAAATACTGATTATAAATAGATAAATTGTTCTCATAATCTAAAAAATCTACAGTAAAAATATTATTTTAAATAGCGCCATAAAGTAGCGGTAGATATGCAAATTTATAATACAACTCACCAGTGAAAAATTTAAAAAAAATAAAATATAAAATTACTTTTTATGAGTAAAAAAAATTGATAAGATTAAATTATGATAGATAAGTTTAATGGAATTATTTATTTTATAATTTTCATAGTTCATTTCGGTGCTTATGCTGTGTATGCATTCAGATGTTTGTTCGCAACAAAAGCTTTCGTTGATCAATATGGTATGGGAGATGGAGCAGCCATAATGACAAGATTTTTTGGATCTATATTTGTTGGTTCAGTTTTAATGGCGATCTATGTAGGCTTTGTCAGAGCTGGTGGATTAGAAAACACATGGGCTTTTTTTAATTTGATTTTTTTACAAAATGCGGCAGCCTTTGTTTTTGCTATTTGGTCTCATCAAAAAGGAAATTTAGGAACAAATGAAAAAACTTCCATGGAGGGAATAATTGCTCCTGGTATACTTACACTTTTAAGTGCTATTCTATGTTATGGTCTAGCGGATAAAATTTATACTTAAAGCCAACTAGGATAAGGTAGTCCTTTTTTTTCTAAAAATGATTTATTAAACATTTTAGAACTATATTTATCTGACTTATCACATAAAATTGTGACTATTGTTTTTCCTGGTCCTAACTCTTTTCCAAGTTTAATAGCACCAGCAATATTGATCCCACAACTAGTTCCTAAACTTAAACCTTCGTTTTTTATTAAATCAAAAAGAATTGGTAAAGCTTCATTATCCTCTATAGAAAATGCATCATCAATTTTAGCGTTTTCAAAATTTTTTGTAATTCTACTTGAACCAATTCCTTCAGTAATTGAACTTCCCTCAGTTTTTAATTCACCATTCTTAATATAATTAAAAAGAGCAGAACCTTTAGGATCAGATAAATAAATTTTTATATTTTTATTTTTTTCTTTAAGAGCATTACTCACACCTGAAATTGTTCCACCTGTTCCAGATGAACATACAAATCCATCAATCTTTCCCTCAGTTTGTTCCCAAATTTCTCTTCCTGTGCCTTCATAATGACCTTTGGCATTCGCTGTATTATCAAATTGGTTAGCCCAGACAACTCCATTATTATTTGTAGGTCTTAACTCATCGGCTAATCTTGATGCAACTTTTACAAAATTATTTTCATCTTTATAAGGTTTAGCTGGAACCAATCTTAATTCAGCTCCAAGGTTTCTCAATGCATCCTTCTTTTCTTGAGTTTGATTATCATTCATTACAATGATTGTTTTATAACCTAAAGAATTACCAATAAGACCTAAACCTATACCAGTATTTCCTGCAGTTCCTTCAACAATAGTTCCACCTTTAGAAATTAATTTTTTATCTTGTGCATCTTTTATTAATGCTAATGCAGCTCTATCTTTGACAGAACCACCTGGGTTTAAAAATTCAGCCTTCCCATAGATGTTACAACCAGTTATCTCTGATGCTGCTTTTAATTTTATTAAAGGAGTATTGCCAATTCCAGAAATAAAACTTTCTTGATTATTTTTCATTAATTATCTTTTTTAGAGTCTTCTGTGACAGCATAAGGTTTGAATTCACCAGATGTTGTGCCAACATTTTTTGCTGGTATTCCAATCATTACCGCATTTTCAGGAACATTTTTTGTCACAACAGCATTTGCTCCAACTTTAGCATTCTTGCCAATTATGACAGGTCCTAAAATTTGTGCACCTGAGCCAACCACAACATTTTCCATTAGCGTTGGATGTCTTTTGACCTGTCTTTGGTTATCTGAATTAATACTTGGAGAAATGCCTCCTAATGTAACCATATGATAAATAGTTACATTATTACCAATCTCTGAAGTTTCACCTATAACCACTCCCATACCGTGATCTATAAATAAATTTTTTCCAATTTTTGCACCAGGGTGAATTTCAATACCAGTTAGGAATCTAGAAAATTGTGAAATAAATCTTGCAACAAGATCAAATTTAGCTAAGTAAAAAAAATTTGCAATTTTATGAAAAAAAACTGCTTTAACTCCGGGATAAGTTAAGATTAAACTTAGCTTAGATTTTGCAGCCGGATCTCTATCAATTATAGATTGTAAAAACTCATTCATACTTTTATTGATTTTTTTAAAATAAATATTTTAACTTATATAACTGTTATAAATCAAATTTAAAGAGATGAAATTAGTTTATAAAAACACCTATTTTAGTCATTTTATTCTTTGACTCAGATAAAATTTTTAAGTTAAATTTATTTTTATAAATTAAATAAATATACAGAGAGGGTAATAATGAGAATAATTAAAACTACAATAGTAGCTGGATTAATTTCTTTATTTACAACTTTTTCAACATTTGCCGAAAAAGTTAAAATTGGAGATCCAGGATGGACAGGCGCTACAGCTATTGCAAATTTATTAGCAGCAGTTGTGACTGATAAGATGGGTGGAGAAGCTGAACTTGTACCAGGAAACAACACAGCAATTTATGGAGCCATTGATAGAAGCAAAGGTGAAATAGAAGTTCATCCAGACATTTGGTTGCCAAATCAAGAAGCTTATACTAACGATTTAGTTCCTAAAGGAACTCTTAGATTAAGCAAAAATCCGTACGAAGGTAACCAAGGTTATTGTGTATCTCAAAAGTTTGCAAAAAAAATGAATATTACTGCAATCGAAGATTTGGGTAGACCAGAAGTTGTCAAAGCTATGGATAGTGATGGTAATGGTAAAGGTGAATTTTGGATTGGTGCTGACGGTTGGGCATCTGCAAATGTTAACCAAGTTAAGTTAAGAGATTATAAATTATATGATGCAGGTATTGAGCCGATAAGAGCTGCAGAAGCTGTTAAGAATGCAAGAGTTCTAGACTCAATTAAAAAAGATGAAGGCTATGCATTCTATTGTTATAAACCACATGCTATATGGGGAATGGCTGATGTAGTTATGTTAGAAGAGCCTAAATATGATCCCGCTAAATATAAAATGATACAACCTAAAGCAGATCCAGATTGGTATAATAAATCTTATGTTGCATCTAAAGATGCTCTTAAGCAAATCCAAATTGGATGGGGAACTTCTTTAGAAAAAAAATCACCTGCAATTGTTGAATTTTTCAAAAAATTTCAAATAACAGCAGATGATGTTTCAACTATGGCTTATCAAATTTCAGTTGAAAAAAAAGACCCAGCTGATGTTGCAAGAGCTTGGATGAAAGCTAATAAATCTACAGTTGATGGTTGGTTAGGACTGTAAGCAATTAAATTAAATTATATTTACCTGGCGACAAATAAGTTGCCAGGTATTATCTTCTAAAATATTTAAATTAAATAAATATTCTTTATGGAAACAGCTATTCAAATTCAAAATATATGGAAAATTTTTGGAAATACTTCAAAAGAAGCTTTGGATGCTATTCAAAATAAAAATATTTCAAAGCATGAAGCGTTAGAAAAATATAATTCTGTAATAGGAGTCTCAGATGTTTCTTTTGATGTAAATAAAGGAGAAATATTTTGTGTAATGGGTCTTTCAGGAAGTGGAAAATCTACTTTAGTTAGACACATCAATAGACTTTTAGAACCAACATCAGGTAAAATTTTAATCAATAACCAAGATGTAATGCAATTTGATAAAGAAAGCCTTCAAGAATTAAGAAATAAAAAAATAGGGATGGTATTTCAGAACTTTGCTTTGATGCCACATAGATCAGTTTTGGACAATATAGCAATGCCATTAGAAATTAGGGGCGTAAGTAAAAATGATAGACTAGATACAGCAACAAATATTTTGAATATTGTTGAGCTACAAGGATGGGGAAATAAATACGCTCATGAATTATCAGGAGGTATGCAACAAAGAGTTGGTTTAGCAAGAGCATTAGCCGCAGATCCAGAATTTTTATTGATGGATGAACCTTTCAGTGCTTTGGATCCGCTAATTAGAAGGCAACTTCAATCAGAATTTATAAAACTTTCAAAAAAAATGAAAAAAACAACTGTGTTTATTACACATGATTTAGATGAGGCAGTAAGAGTAGGACACCGAATAGCTATAATGAGAGATGGGGCAGTGGTTCAAATTGGAACACCAGAAGAAATTGTAATTAATCCTGCAGATGAATATGTTGCTGATTTTGTTAAGGGAATTTCAAGATTAAAAGTTGTTCAAGCAAAAACAATTATGAAATCAATTGAAGAGCATGAAAAAAAATTTGGTCCATTAGAAAATAATGGATTGGTTAATGAAAATGATGTTTTAAGTAAATTAATTGAAACTTCAATTTCAAAAGATAAACCAATTATAGTTACAAATAAAAATAATGAGAAAAAAGGAGTTATAACTCAATCTGATCTTTTGAAAGCTGTAGTTGAAGGAAATGAAAATGAATAAAGAAAATAAAAATTTAAATAGATCAGAACTTATCAGCAGTTTCGTTATTACAAATTCTGAATATTATATTAAAGAATTTAAAAAAATTGGTAGTAAGCCATCTTATTCATTTTCATTTAATTTGTTTGCATCATTATTAGGACCTATTTGGTTTGGGATGCGTAATATTTGGAATTATGCCTTAGCTTTTTTAATAGTTGAAACCTTTGCTTTTGTTCAAATTATAAGAGGTTTATTTGGAAATATAACAAAAGATGCTTTAGAAAAAATTGATAAAATTCAGTCAACTATAGATTTTAGAAATCAACAACTGGAAGCTGCTATTAAAAACAATCCTGAAAAAGTGGAAGTTTATAAAAGAGCAATTAAGTCTTTAGAGGAGGCTATGAAGGAATATGTAGTTGATGTTCAACAAATTGAAGCTTCTGCTATTTGGATAACTTTTTTTGGTTTTGCTTTACTAATATTTGTTAAAATAATTCAAGGTGTGCTAGCTAATACTATTTTAGAAAAAAGATACTCTGAATGGCTTTCAAATAAATTGATTAGTCCTGGCATGAAAATGAAAAATTTTATCTTGAGTGGAATTTTTACCTCAGTAATAATGTTATTTTCAGTAGTTCACTATAGCTTTCCTGGATTAATGGATATTATGAATGATTTTCCAACTCATCCGGAAATTAGACTTACTTCAATAAAATGGGTTGAAACAACATTTGATTATGCAGTTATTAAAGGAGATGCTTTATTCACAGCTATTACTATTGGAATTAGATCAGTATTAGATTTTTTAGAATTACTTTTTGTTAAAACTCCATGGATAGTGATTATTACAACTATAGTTGTGCTAACGGCTTTATCAGCTGGAATAAGGACTGCAATTTATTCAGCAGGATTTTTAGCATATATGGGTTTTCTTGGTTTTTGGGTTAAAGCCATGACTACACTTGCTTTACTTGGTACAGCAGCAATTTTAAGTATTGTTATTGGAATTCCACTAGGAATTTATTGTGCAAGACGTCAAAGATTTTACTCGATGATAAGACCAATAATGGATTTTATGCAAACCATGCCAGCTTTTGTATTTATGATTCCAGTAATTGCTTTTTTTGGAACAGGAAAAGTTGCTGCAGTAATTATTACTATGATTTTTGGAGGAACACCTGTGGTAAGGTTAACTGTTTTAGGTTTACGAGGTGTGCCTGAAACAATAAGGGAAGCAGCAATAGCTTATGGTGCATCTAAATGGTATTTATTAAGAAAAGTAGACTTACCACTAGCAACACCATCAATTTTAGCAGGAGTTAATCAAACAGTAATGTTAAGTTTGGCTATGGTAGTAGTTGCATCTTTAATTGGAGCAAAAGGATTAGGTCAGGATGTACTTGAAGCATTACAATATGCAAATGTTGGGCAGGGAATACTTGCTGGTATTGCTATATTATTTGTTGCATTAATTTTAGATAGAGTTGTTCAAGGTAAAAAGAGAGTTTAAAGAAGGGAACATGTATTATCTAATACTAGGTTTTTTTACAGGTTTAAGTTTAATTTTAGCAATTGGTGCACAAAATATTTTCGTTATAGAACAGGGTTTAAAAAGACAGTATGTATTTTTAGTTTGTTTAATTTGTTCTATATCAGATTTAATTCTTATATTTTTAGGAATATTTTTATTTGAGTATTTTAAGATTTATTTTACAAAAAATGTTGAATTATTTTTCAATATATTACTTTTTATTTTTTTAATTTATTTTATTTACACTAAAGTTAGATCTTTATATAAAAAATCTGAAATAAATTTTGAAAACAACAATTTATCTTTAAAGAATATAATTATCAAAACTCTAGGTTTTACATATTTAAATCCACATGTTTACTCTGATACTGTTTTTTTTTTAGGAAATTTCTCAAAGAATTTTTTAATTTCTCATAAATATTTTTTTGGAATTGGAGCATCCATTGCTTCATTTTTATTTTTTTTCTTATTAGGGTATTTAGCTAAATTTTTTTCAAGCTATTTGTTAACTTCAAAAGTTTGGCAGGTGATAAATTTTTTTATAATCATTTTTATGACAGTTTTATCTAGCTATGTATTTTTAGATATAATTGACATAGTTTAATTAAATCTTCTGTGTCAAGATGTTACACTTTGATTACTTGATAATTTTAATCATATGCTTATATGAAAGGCATTACAAAAAATTTTAAATATGAAATACATTTTAATATTAACTCTATCTCTTTTCTCTTTCGCAGCTTATGCTGCTGATGTGACTGTTGAAATGCTTAATAAATTAGGTAATGAGACAATGGTTTATTCAGAAAAAGTTGTAAGAATTGATGTTGGTAATAAAGTGATTTGGAAAGCTACTGACAAAGGACACAATGTAGAATTTATAAAAGGTGGTGTTCCTGAAGGTGTTGATAAATTTAAATCAAAATTTAATCAAGATACAGAGTATACTTTTACAATTCCTGGTATATACGCATACTGGTGTACTCCTCATAAAAATATGGGAATGATTGGGTTTGTAGTAGTAGGTAACGATAAGTCAAATTTAGAAGCTATAAAAAATTTAAGATTTTCTGCTAGATCAAAAAAAATTGCTCCAGGATTGATTGATTCTCTTTAAAATTATTTATTAGAATATCCGTATTTTCTTAGCCTAACGTCGCCAGTCCTAGCGTGAGCTTCCATGCCTTCATATCTTGAAATTCTTGCAGCTGCTGCTCCAACTTCTTTTGTAGATTCTTTTGTCATTCTTTGAAAACTTAATGTTTTAATAAATTTACCAACAAACAAACCTCCAGTATATCTACCAGCACCTTTTGTTGGTAATATATGATTTGTTCCAGAGCATTTATCACCATAGGCAACAGTTGTTTCTTCACCAATAAATAAAGAGCCATAATTTTTTAATTTTTCATGAAACCATTTTAGATTTTTAGTTTGTACTTCTAAATGTTCCGGTGCATATTCATCACTGATTTTGACCATCTCTTCATCGGTATCACAAAGGATTACCTCACCATAATCTTTCCAAGCTGCCTCTGCACTAATTCTTGGGACTTCAGGTAGCTTTGCAATTAATTCTGGCATTAATTTCATAACTTCATCGGCAAGTTTTTTACTTGTTGTAAATAACCAAGCTGGTGAATTATATCCATGTTCTGCTTGACCTACTAAGTCTACAGCAACAATTTCTGGATCTGCTGTTTCATCAGCAATTACAGCAATTTCAGTTGGGCCTGCAAATAAATCAATACCAACTTTTCCAAATAATATTCTTTTTGCTTCCGCAACAAATTGATTTCCTGGACCAACCAAAATATCTGCTGGTGAATTTCCAAACATACCATAAGTCATAGCAGCAATAGCTGGAACACCACCTAAATTCAATATAACATCTGCTCCACATAAGTTGGCGGTATAGATAATTGCTGGGTGTGCCCCAACACCTTCTTTTGGAGGACTACACGCAATTATATTCTTAACTCCAGCAACTTTAGCTGTTGTTACACTCATTACAGCTGAAGCTATATGAGCATATCTACCACCTGGAACATAACACCCAGCCGTATTCACAGGAATTAATTTTTGTCCAGCATATAAACCTTTAGAAAGTTCTACTTCAAAATCTTGTCCATAATTTTTTAATTGTGCTTCTGCAAATTTTCTTACTCTGTCATAAGAAAATTTAATATCATCTTTTGTTTTCTGATCTAATGTTTTTTTAATTTCTTCAATTTTTTCTTTAGAAACAATAATTTCTCCATCATATTTATCAAATTTTTTTGTAAGTTCTTTACAACCTTCTTCTCTTGATTTTTCTAAATCATTTAAAAGGTTTTGAACTATTTCTCTTGTTTTAAAATCATCTGTTGATGAAGTTTTAGGTGATTTTTTTAAATATTTAATTGTCATAAAATTTTTGAAAGCTTTTAAATCATTAATTAGTCTAATGCAACCACTGCTGCTGCGATTGAGGCAAGTCTTGCTTGTGCTTCATCAGATCTACTTGTAATTACAACTGGAACTTTTCCACCAATAACTACACCAGCGGCGCAAGCACCCATAAAATATATCATCATTTTTACTAAAGCATTCCCAGCTTCTATATTTGGAACCAATAATATATCTGCTTGACCAGCTACTACATTATTTATTCCTTTTATAGAGGCTGACTTTTTTGAAATACTGTTGTCAAAAGCAAGTGGACCAAAGACTTCAGCATTAATATTTTCTTTTTTAGCTAATTCAGTAATTTCTTTTGCATCTATAGAACTTTGCACACTATCAATAACTTCTTCAGTCGCAGACAATACAGATACTTTTGGTCTAGCTATTCCAATTCTATTTGAGAACTCAACAACATTTCTAAGGATATGCATTTTAGTTTTAACGTTTGGAGAAACATTTAAAGCTCCATCAGTTATTATTAATGGATTATCTTGTTTATCTAAAGTCATGTGCCAGATATGACTTAATCTCGTTTTGCCAAGAAGATTGTATTCCCTTTTTAAAACTTCTTTCATTAAAATATCTGTATGTATGTGACCTTTTACAATAATTTTAACTTTTTTTTTACTTGCTAGTTTGGCAGCTATAGCAGCAGTATTATTTTCTATTGGTTCATTTATAATTTCATAATTTGAAATATCCCATTTTAAATCCTCTGCACATTTTAAAATTTCTTTTTTATCTCCAATAAAAATAGGCTCAATTAAATTTTCTTTAACTGCATCGAGAACAGAAATCATAGGAAGAGGTTTGCCTGCATTTACTATTGCTGCTTTTACACCTCTTTTTTTATGCGCTACATCTAGAAGATTATCAGGGCAAATAATTTCTTTATTAGATAGCATAAATTTAACTTTTAAGGATTTTTAAATCTTTTTTTATTTCTTCTGGAATCTTAATATCTTTTTTTAAATTTGTTTTATATCTTTTAAATTTATTTTCACCAGGATACATAATGTTTTTTATATTCTTAATTTTTGGCAATTTTTTTATCGTTCTAATATTTTTTTTTATTCGATTATTATAATCTTTTACAAATAAATTTGTTTTAAATGTGATAAATAAATGCCCAATATTTTGTGGGCCAGAGAAGTCATCAAAAGGATCTTTAACTTTACCCGCATGATTGCTTCCAGTTAATACACCACTTAATATATCAACCATCCAAGCTAAACCAGATCCTCTAAAACCAGCAATAGGCAATTGAACTCCCTCTAGGGCTTTTTTAGCATCTGTGGTTGGTTGACCAAATTTGTCTAAAGCAACACCTTCAGGAATTTTTTGATTATTTCTTGCAGCTACTCTAATTTTTCCTCTATTTATCATAGAAATAGATGTGTCTAAAATAAAAGGAACTTTTGATCCAGTTGGAGTTCCAAAACAAATTGGATTGGTTCCAAATAAACTTTTTAATGCCCCGTAAGGTGCTATAGCTGGAGGTGCATTTGTATAGATCATCGTAATTAAATTTTTTTTAACTGCTTGTTCAGCGTAGTATCCAGATAATCCGTAGTGACCACTATTTTTAACAGCAACTAAACCAATTCCAGTTTTTAATGCGTTTTGAATTGCTTTTTTAATAGCAATATCTGCCGCAACAAAACCTATACTATTATTTGCATCTACAAGAGATATTGATTGAGAAATTTTCTTAATTTTAATTTTAGGTTTTGCGTTTATTACTTTTTTTGAAATCCTCTCGCAATACATTTTTAATCTTGAAAGACCATGACCATATGCACCTACTAATTCAGCATTGATTAAAGCATTAGCTGAAATTGAAGCATGGTTATTACTTAGTCCAAACTTTTTAAATATTTTTATAATTTCTTTTTTTAGAATATTTTTTTTCACAAAGATTATTTTTTAACCTTTTCCGCGCCATGGGATTGTTTTATCAATTATTTTTCTTAAAGTAATATCAAACAATAACCCAAGCATTCCCATAATAAATATTGTTATCCAAATTACTTCATATTGGAAATATTTTTTAGCAACATTTTCTACAAATCCTATTCCTGTTGTTCCTGCTAAAAATTCTGCAGCTACTAAGGTTCCCCAGCACATACCAACGGCAACTCTTATACCAGTTAGAATTTCTGGTAATGAGTTAGGAAAAATTACATATCTAAGTATTTGTTTTTTAGATGCCCCTAAAGAATGAGCAGCATGAATTTTTGAAAGTTGAGTTCCTGAAGCGCCAGCTCTTGCTGAAATTATCATAATAGATAAAGAAACCATAAATAAAAGAAATACTTTTCCTGTATTATCAATTCCTAAAACTGAAATAATAAGTGGAGCCCAAGCTAGAGGTGGAACAGGTCTGTATAATTCTATTAAAGGGTCAAAGAAACCTTTAGCAAATCTATTAAGCCCCATGAATAATCCTAATGGAACACCAATTAATATTCCAAAAACTAAACCTAGAAAAACTCTTAAAAAGGAGTCCCAAATATGTCCGTATGGCACTGGCACTTTAAATAAATTAAAGTCGCCTGTTACAACTTTAAGAACCATACCTTTAAAGTTTTGTTTTACTATTCCATCTTTGTTATGGACAGGATATTCACCTGGTAAAATGTCAGCTATCCAATCAGGTAAAATAAAACCTATCATTTTACTAACATCCACCATATCAATCCAAAGAAGAGGAATATCTTTATAACCGACGCTCGGTTTTGACATTAAAATAAATTTATTAAAAGTGTCAGATG
>CACDHZ010000013.1 GCA_902552705.1 uncultured Pelagibacteraceae bacterium | reverse complement strand
ATTGCAGGATTTATGAGCAAAGATAAAGCAATCTTAACAAACTTTGGATTACAAATTCCATTGTTTGTAATTGGTATTTATAAAGTTATTTTTTAAATGAAGAATATATTGTTCGTATGCACAGGTAATTCAGCAAGAAGTATTATTGCTGAAAGTATAATAAACAACGAGTATGATGATTTGTATAAAGGTTTTAGTGCTGGAAGTAATCCAACAGGAAATGTAAACGAAGATGTGAAGAATTATTTATTATCAAAACATTATGATCTTTCAAATTATAGATCTAAAAATTTTAATGAGTTTATTAATGGTCAAATTAAAATGGATTATGTTATTACAGTTTGTAATAATGCCAATAATGAAGTCTGCCCTATTTGGCCAAATAAAGATCAGATAATTCATTGGGATATAGAGGATCCTGTAAAATTACTTAATGAAACAAATGACTTAAATAAAAAAGATGAAATAATTGAAAAAGTTTTTAATCATATTAATGAAAATATAAAGGAACTACTTAATGAAAAATAAAAGTCGTTATTTTCTTGCTGAACTATTGGGCAGTTGTTTTTTGGTAATGATTATTGTTGGCTCAGGTTTAATGGCTGAAAACTTAACCAATGACGTTGCTGTGATGTTAATTGCAAACACAATAGCAACAGGAGCAGGTTTATTTGTACTTATTACAGTATTTGCTGATGTATCAGGAGCTCACTTTAATCCATTTGTAAGTATCGCAATGACAATAACAGGTAAATTAAAAAAGAAACTATTACCCTTTTATATTATTGCTCAATTAGTTGGATGCCTGATTGGTGTTGGTTTAGCTAATTTCTTTTTTGAACATGAGATTTATGAATTATCTACTAAGTCAAGAGATGGAATTTACATATTCACATCTGAGGTAATAGCAACATTAGGGCTTATAACAATAATTTTTGGTTCAATGAAGTCAGGTAAAATTGCTGTTGCCGCTAGTGTTGGTCTTTATATTACTGCTGGTTATTGGTTTACTTCCTCAACTTCATTTGCAAATCCAGCTGTTGCAATTGCTAGAACATTTACAGAGTCTTTTACTGGTATTAGTTATTTAAATACTCCATATTATATTTTAGCTGAACTTATCGGAATGTTAATTGCTGTATTTATTGTTAAAAAGTTATTTTTAGAAAAGAATTAGTTTAAACTAAAGAGTAACCTGAAGATCTAACTGTTCTGATTAATTCTTTTTTGTCTTTAATATTTATCGATTGTCTTAATCTTCTTATATGAACATCTATAGTTCTACTTTCGACATTGACATTGTTCGGCCAAACAGTTTCGAGAATTTGATCTCTTGAATAGACTCTTTTTGGATTTGTTAAGAAAAACTCTAATAATCTAAATTCTGTGGGGCCAAGTTGAATTTCTTTATCTGCTCTAAAAACTCTTTTTTCTATTCTATCTAATTTTAAATCCTCAAATGTTAAATCATTAGCAACAATATTAGGATCAGATCTTCTCAGAACTGCTTTTATTCGAGCATGTAGTTCATTAAAACTAAATGGTTTTGTGACATAATCATCTACACCACTTTCAAGACCTTTTACCTTGTCTTCCTCCTCACCTTTAGCTGTAAGCATAATGATAGGAAGGCTCTTAAAATTACTGTCTCTTCTAATATTTTTACAGATATCTATCCCTGATAAATCTGGTAGCATCCAATCTAATAAGAGTAGATTAGGTTCAAATTTTTTTAATTCTTTTAAACCTTCATTTCCATTTAATGATGAAGAGACAACAAAACCCTCTTTTTCTAGATTATGTTGGACTAATTGAACTATTGAAGCTTCATCTTCAATAATAAAAATTTTTCCTTTCATCAAATTATTCTTGGATTACTTTACCCTTTGGTCTACTACCTTTTAGGTATTCGCCCTTTACTAAATAGCATACCGTCTCAGCGATATTCGTTATATGATCGCCTGCTCTTTCCAAATTTTTTGTAGCAAAAATTAAATGTGTTGAAAAATCTAAGTTTTTTTTATCTTTAGATAAAAAATCTATTACACTTTCCATTGCTATATAAGTTAAATCATCAACTTGTTCATCTTTTTCCCAAACTTCTTTAGCTTTATCAAAGTTTTTGTTCACATAACTATCAAGAACATCATTTAATTGTTTCATAACAAGCTCTCCAAGTCTTTTCAAATTTCCTAATAATTCATCTGGTAAATCTAGTGGTAAAGGTTTAACTTTTTTGGCATTACTCTTTGAAAGATCTCCTATTCTTTCTAAATCTTGAGAGATTTTTAATGAACTTATAGTTTCTCTTAAATCAATTGCCATAGGTGCTCTTTTAACTAGTAAATTCATTATTTGAGTGTCTATTTTAGATCTAAATTTGTTAATTTCTTCATCACTTTTAATAATTTTATCAATTGAGTCCTTATCAACTTTAATCACCGCATCCATTGCATCACTTAATTGTGACTCGGTTAAGCTACCCATTTTAATTAACGAGTCTTTAAGGAACTGAAGTTCTTCTTCGTAAGACTTTACTGTATGTTCATTGCTCATAATTTATCCAAATCTACCTGTAATATAGTCTTGTGTCATTTTATTGTCAGGATTTTTAAAAATTTTCTCAGTTTTTCCAACTTCTATTAGCTTTCCTAGGTGAAAAAACCCTGTTTTTTGTGAAACACGTACAGCCTGAGCCATTGAGTGTGTCACTATTACAATCGTATAAGTTTTTTTTAATTCATCAATTAATTCTTCAATTTTTGCAGTAGCAATTGGGTCTAATGCTGAGCATGGTTCATCCATTAAGATCACTTCAGGATTAACAGATATAGCTCTCGCTATACAAAGTCTTTGTTGCTGTCCTCCAGATAAACTTGTGCCTGGTTCATCAAGTCTATCTTTAACTTCTTCCCATAAAGCAGATTTTTTTAAACTGTTTTCAACAATTTGATCTAATTCGCTTTTGGTTTCACCTTTTCCATGAATTTTAGGACCATACGAAATATTATCATATATACTTTTTGGAAAAGGATTTGGCTTTTGAAAAACCATTCCAACTCTTTCTCTCAATGAGACAACATCTAAATCTTTATCATTAATATTCATGCCATCCATTTCGATATTTCCAGTAACTTTACAAATATCAATAACATCATTCATTCTATTAATGCATCTTATGAAAGTTGATTTACCACATCCAGATGGACCAATTAATGCAGTTACTTCTTTTTCATTCAAATCTAAATTAACATCAAACAATGCTTGTTTATCACCATAATAAACATTCAAGTTTTTTGATTTTATTTTAATGTTGCTCATTTAGTTCCATCGTTTTTCAAATTTTTGTCTTAAATAAACTGCAATAAAATTCATTACAATTAAAAAGCTTAAAAGCATCATAATAGTTGCTGAGGTTTTTTCAACAAAACCTCTTTCTGCAGACTCAGACCATAAATACACTTGTACAGGTAAAGAAGATGATGGATCAACTGGACTTGACGGTATGTCAACAACAAATGCTACCATTCCAATTAATATAAGTGGTGCTGTTTCACCTAATGCTTGAGCTAATCCGATTATAGTTCCTGATAAAGTGCCAGGTAGTGCTAACGGTACTACATGATGAAAAACAGATTGAAATTTAGATGCACCAACTGCTAGAGCGCCCTCTCTTATTGAAGGTGGAACAGCTTTTAATGAAGCTCTACATGGAATAATAATTCTTGGTAAAGTCATTAATGCTAAAGTTATTCCAGCAACTAATGGTGTTGATCTCGGTAATTGGATAGTTGCAAGCAAAATTTGTAAAGCAAGCAAACCGTAAACAATAGATGGTACTGCTGCTAAATTATTTATGTTAATTTCAATAAAATCTGTAATTTTATTTTTTGGAGCAAACTCTTCCAAGTAAATCGATGCTAGAACTGCCACTGGAAAAGCTAATAATAAACAAATTAAAATACTATAAAATGATCCAACTAAAGCTCCACCTATACCTGCCAGTTCTGGATCTCTAGAGTCACCATTGTTAAAGAAATAATTGTTAAAATTTTTACTTATCTTTTTATTTTCAACAAAATAATCGTAAATAACTAATTGAAAGTCAGAAATTCTTCTTCTTTCTTCGGGTAAATCTCTTGGATAATTACCTTTATGTAATTGATCAATGTCATCAGAAGCTGTTAAATCTAATGTAATTGTTTTACCTATTAAGTTATTATCATTTAAAAAAGCTTTTTTAATCTCAATTTCAGCATCACCACTAAATAGTTTTAATAATTCATCTTCCTCATCTCTATCTTTTGCTGGATAAGCCTTTATTAAATTTTCAATCATTATATCGTAAAAATCAGCTTCCATTATTTCTTCTTGGGATGCACCATTTTGAATTTCTAGTAATTCCTGATCAAAGAAAACTTCAGTGGTAATTACTGTTTTTTTAAAGGCTGAACTTCCTTTTGAGAAAATATTTTGAACTAGAATAACAACAAACAACAAAGCAACAAAGATAGATGTTAATCCGTAAAATCTAAATCTTTTTTCTGCTCGGTGTCTTTTTTTTAATCTTTCTTCTTTAGTCATACTTCTCTCTATATTTTTTGACTGCTCTTTGAGCGATATAATTCAATATTAATGTTGCTATAAATAACGTAAGTCCTAAAGCAAAAGCAGATTGAGTTTTTGGACTATCAAATTCTTGGTCACCAACAAGTATCATTACAATTTGAGTTGTGATTGTTGTAGTAGACTCTAAAGGATTAATTGTAAGGTTTGCAGCAAGGCCAGCTGCCATGACAACTATCATTGTTTCACCTATCGCTCTTGATACTGCTAATAGAACTGATCCTATTATCCCTGGAAGAGCCGAAGGTATCACGACTTGTTTAATTGTTTCTGATTTAGTGGCTCCTACAGCATATGAACCGTCTCTTAATGATTGTGGTACAGAATTAATTACGTCATCAGATAAAGATGAAACATAAGGAATAATCATTATTCCCATAATTAATCCTGCAGCTAAAGCACTTTCAGATGAAACAGTTAATCCTAAATTTTCACCTACTTGTCTAAAAAAAGGTCCAACAGTTAACGCAGCAAAAAAACCATAAACTACAGTTGGTATTCCTGCTAAAATTTCAATAATTGGTTTTGAAATTCTTCTTACTTTAATTGAAGCATATTCAGCCATGTAAATTCCTGAAAATAGACCAATAGGAACAGCTACCAACATTGCAATAAAAGCTATGAAAGATGTCCCTGCAATTAATGGAATAAAGCCAAAAGCATCTTTTAACTCTTCAAATTCAGCTGCAGTTATTGATGAAGCATCTCTAACAAAGGCTCTTTGGGGACTCCAATTTGTACCAAATAGATAATCAAAAATATTAATGACTGAAAAAAACTTTATACTTTCAAAAAGTAGTGAAAATATTATTCCAAGAGTGGTTAAAATAGCTATTAAAGAAGATACAAACAATAAACCCTTTAAAATAACTTCCACATCGTCTCTAGCTTTATTGTTATTTTTTATTTTTTTTAAAGAGTAAATAACTGAGGCTATAATTATTCCAAAAATTAAAACTACTTTTGAATTTGTAAAAAGATTTATAAATTTTGCATATGCAAGAGCACTTTCTCTCAATATACTGTCTATATCTCCAAAATAAGTGCCTAAATGAATAGCCTTAATTTTTTCATATATTAAATTTGCTTCATTTTTATCACTAAAAATTGCACCTTGATTTGCAGCTGTTTCAATAATTATAGATTTAATGATTACAGGTTCAAATAATGACCAGACCAATAAAAATACTAATGCTGGTATTGAACACCATAAAACAAGATAGTACCCATAAAATTTTGGTAAAGCATTTAGTCTTATATTTTTCTCAATTGAAATACTTTTAGTTTTTGACCTTCCATAAAAGAACAAAGATAAAGAAAATATTGTTATTAAAAATAAAAGAACGAAGTTCATTCGTCCAGATTGATATATTTCTTTTGTTACAGAAATATTACAATTTAAATCTTAGATTGAATTAAAAAAAAAGGCCAGTATTTACTGGCCTTTTTTTGGGGATAAATGAAACTTATTTTATCTTGATTGTATTCAAATCTACTGCAGCTGTTCTAGTAACTTTGTATTTATCAGCAGCTAATGGAACTAATCCTATTTCTGCTAAGTAACCTCTGCTACCCATAGATTTTTTGGAAGTAAATTCTTTCATATATTCTTGAATACCAGGTATTACTCCAATATGTGCTTTCTTCACATAAAAGAATAATGGTCTTGCTATTGGATAAGAATAATCTTGAATACCTTCTAAAGATGGTTGTACACCATTAATTGAAGATGCTTTGATTTTATCCTTGTTAGCAACTAAGTAACTATAACCAAAAAAACCAA
The DNA here is from genome assembly GCA_902552705.1 of uncultured Pelagibacteraceae bacterium. Classification (GTDB taxonomy): domain Bacteria; phylum Pseudomonadota; class Alphaproteobacteria; order Pelagibacterales; family Pelagibacteraceae; genus Pelagibacter. The sequence goes on along the minus strand of CACDHZ010000013.1, from coordinate 18,919 downwards.
ATGCATCAGGATTAGAAGAGAGTTTTTGTACAATTAAAGTGTCATTTTCACCAGCTTCAACTGCATAACCATCTTCTCTCATTTTAGCACATTCTTTTTTAGCTTTTTTACCTGCAGCATCGTAAAGAGATTTTGCTGTTTTTGAACATCCTTTACCCATAACTAAAGAATTCCATGCATCTCTAGTTCCTGATGTTGGTGGAGCAATCAAGATCTCAATTTTTTTGCCTGGCAAGCTAGAGTCAATATCACTCCATTTTTTGTAAGGATTTTCAACAAGTTTACCATCGACATCTACTTTAGCTGCTAATGCTCTCCAAAGTTGTTCTTTTGTAAAATCTGCATCTGGAGCATTCACTGAGTGTGCAAATGAAATACCATCATTACCAACTACTATTTCAATAATTTCGGCAACTCCATTTTTCTCACATAGAGCTTTTTCTTTTGTTTTAATTGCTCTTGATGCATTTGTTATATCTGGATGATTTGCTCCTACACCTGCGCAGAACAATTTCATTCCTCCACCAGTTCCTGTACTTTCGATTACTGGTGTCTTGAATTTTCCACCTTTACCAAACTTTTCAGCTACAACTGTAGCATATGGGTAAACAGTAGAAGAACCCACAATTTTTATTTGATCTCTTGCGTAACTAGTTGTTGTAAAACTAAGAACTAAAAGAAACCCTAATAAAATTTTTACTAATCTATTCATATTTCTCCTTTTTTAGATTCGTTATGCATCAATAATTAAATCTAAATCTTAAATATTTTATTAAAGGAAAGTTAAAGTTTTGTTACAAAGACTAACTTTTTAGTTGAATCAAATTGAATTGAATTTCAGATCTATTGTAGTCCCTTGATTTTCTTCACTATTAATAATCATTTCACCTCTATGTTGAGACACAAGGTGCTTAACAATAGCAAGACCTAAGCCTGTTCCACCAACACTACGACTTTTGCTAGGATCAACAGTGAAAAATCTTTCAGTGATTCTATGTATAAATTCTTTAGGAATTCCTACCCCTTGATCTGATATCGAGACAATATTTAAATCACCCTCTTTTTTTGTAGCAATTTTAATTTCTTTACCCTTCTCACTATATTTAATTGAATTATCAATGAGATTAGTAAAAATTTCTATTAATTTATCTCGATCACCAATGATTTTAAAATTATCAGTTTTTTGTAAATTTAAATTAATATTGTTTTTTTTAACAATATTTTCATAAGTCTTCATTACATAGTTAAGTACTTCAATTAAATCTATTTCATGAGTTGGTCTTATATGCTCTTGCAACTCAATCTTTGAAAGAGATAATAAGTCTCTGATTAAATTTTCCATCCTTTCTGATTGGGAGGTCATTACTGGTAATAAATTAGTAACTTCAGAGTTCTTTTTTAAATCAGCATTATTTTCAAATGTCTCAAGTCCCATTTTAATAGATTGGAGTGGAGTTCTTAATTCGTGAGAAACATTTGCAACAAAGTCTGATTTCAGTTGTTGAAATTTATGAAATTCAGTTAAATCTCTCATAAAAAGCAAACAAGATGGCTCATCAAAAAACAAATTATGATTATCTTGGTAGATTGTTACGTTCATTCTAAGAACTGAAGGGTTTCGTAGCTCTATTTCAAGATCATTAGAATTTTCTCCATTGAAAGCTTTCTCAATTGAACTTAACAAGTCAGGATTTCTTAAAAATCCACTTATATTTTCATTCAACTTTGTTTGAAATCTTTTACTGGCTGAACTGTTGCTGAATATTATTTCCTTAGATTTATTTAAAATTATAATTCCTTCTGGAATGTAATTTAAAAGATTATAAATAGTTTCTCTATATTTCTTACTTTCATCTTCATCTAACTTATTATCTTCAATTTTAACTTCAGTATTAATACCTAAGACTCTTTCTTTTTTTAAAAGAAAAAATAACAAAATAGCTATTATGATTAACAAAACAAATGTTAAAAGTTCCATATAAAATTATCTCATTCAAATGTTACAGATTTGTTAAAAATATTTAAGAACTTACTTTTCCTAAATAATTTACCAGAATTACACCAATAATTATTAAGATTATACCAATAGTTCCATAAATATTAGGTAATTGATTGTATTTCAGAATAGCAAAAATAGTAACAGCTGTAATAGTTAGTCCTCCATATGTTGCATAAGCAAAACCGACAGGTATCATTTCCATAGCTTTTGATAAACAAAAAAGACAGAGAATGATTGTAATTATACAAACCAATGTGGGTAACAAATTTGTAAACCCGTTTGTTGTTTTTAATAATCCATTCGAAGTAATTCCTAATGCTACAGCTAATAATAGATATAAGTAACCAGAAAATTTAAATGCAATCATTTTTACATGATCTTCAAAATCAAATAATAATCAATAAAATAAATTAATTAATTTTAGATCTAATAAATGCAGATAGATGATCTATTATAAAAATTGTCACAAATATTAGTATAATTATTGCAGAAACTCTTTCATATTCAAACATTCTAAATGATGATTGCAATTCATATCCAATTCCGCCTGCTCCAACAATACCTAACATTGTAGCCATTCTTACATTTCTATCTAAGATATATAAATTGTTTGCAACAAAAGATGGTAAGATCTGAGGTATAACACCAAATGAAATAATTTGACTTTTAGTTGCTCCTGAAGATTTAAGAGCATCAATTGGTCCTTTGTTTATATGTTCAATATCTTCAGCATAAAATTTTGCTAAGAAACCCATTGTATGCAAACCTAAAGCAAGAACACCTGGCATTGCGCCAAAACCAATTGCAATAACTAAAATCATTGCAATAATAAATTCAGGTATTGCTCTAAAGAATATAACTATAGTCTTACAGATTATATAAACAAAATAATTAGGAGCTAAATTTCTGGCCGAAAATAATCCTAAAGGAATAGATAAAACAATTGCAATAAAAGTACCTAAAAATGCAATTTCAATAGTTTCGAACATTGCATAAACTAATCGATTTAAATTGCTAAAGTCTGGTGGTAGCATTCTTGACAAAATATCTCCAAAATATTTTGAGGAATCTGTCACTAATTTAATAAAATCAATTTCTAGGTCTTTTACGATAAATACCAAAATCGAACAGAATAAAACAATAGAAATAAGTGTTTTCCAAGACCATTGAGGTTTTAAAAAACCCTCAAGATCTTTGTCTTTATTGTTTACTTTAAGTTCTAAAATTTTCTTTTCCATGTTAAACGTATATTTTTTCTAGATTTGATTTATTAATATTTTCAGACTTTTCATCAAATATAATCTTACCATCTAAAAGTCCTACTAATCTATCTGAGTATTTTTTAGCTAAATCTACTTGATGAAGGTTACATAAAATAGTTGTGCCAAATTCTTTATTAATTTTCTTTAATAGAGATAAAATCACATTAGCAGCTTTTGGATCTAAACTAGCAACAGGTTCATCAGCTAATAACAATAATGGTTTTTTAATTATAGCTCTTGCAATTCCAACTCTTTGTCTTTGACCGCCAGATAATTCATCAGATCTATTATAAGATTTTTCAAGTAGACCAACAGTTTTTAATGATTTTAATGCTTCAATTTTTTGATTTTTTTTAAATAAATAAAATAAAGATAAAAATTTATTACTTGAATTTAAAAGACCTGTTAAAACATTATTTATTGCTGATAGATTATTTACTAAATTAAATTCTTGAAAAATCATTCCAGTTTTTTTTTGAACTTCTAAAATAGTATTCTTATCTACTCTTTTATTATCAAAATAAATTTCTCCTCCACTCGAATCTTCAAGGCCATTAATAGTTCTTAATAAAGTTGTCTTTCCTGAACCACTAGGCCCTAAAATACTTACAAATTCTCCTTTATTAATTTTTAGATTAACTCCTTTTAAGGCAGGGCTACCATTTTCGAAAGTTTTTTTAAGATCATTTATTTCAAGCATAGTAATATTATATAAATTTAACTTTTATTTTTATTTAATAGTTCAATCACTTCTCTTAAAACATTGTAGTCAGAGTCTTTAACTTCCATGTAATGAGACATCTTTCCACCATATCCACCTATCTCTCCGTGCTTATGAGCTTCTAAGACAGCTTTTTTAATTTTTTCTCTATCCTCTTTTGGGATTATTTTAGAGTATGCTAATGGTGGTGGAGGGACTCTGTCAGATTTATGAATAATTCTAACATCTTCTTTTTTAAAAGTTCCATCTTCTAATCTTGCCTCAAAGTTTCTTGAACTCATTCCACATACATCTGATTGATTATTTAATACTGCTAATAAACATGCATCATGACTTCCTGCATAAAAAACTTTTTTAAAGTGATCTTTGTTTTTAATTGAAAGATTAATTTTATTTAATTCTACTTGAGGTATTAAATCACCACTAGTTGATCCAATGGTATTTAATGATAAAACTTTTCCTTTTACATCTTCGAATTTTTTTAATGAACTATCTTTTTTAACCACAAAATAAGTGTAATAACCCGCATCCTTTTCACCTGGTCTAACACCTGCAGCAAAAGCTTCCGCATTAGCTATTTCAGCAGCCTTTACATAAGTTTTACCTCCGTACCAAGCTATATGCGCTCTTCCAGCTCTCATTGCTTCAACAGCAGCATTATAATCAGTTACTTTTATTGTATCTATTTTAAAGCCTGTAATTTTTTCAGTAATTGAAATTAAGTTTGTATAATCACTTTCATCACCTTTTTCACTAGCTGGAACGAAAACCATTTTATAAGTCTTAACGTCAGCATTTAGATTACCTGTAAATAAAACTAAAAGTATTATTACTAATGATTTTTTTATAAAATTTATCATATTTTCCTTTCATTATCATTAACTTCGTTCGCTCACAAGTTAATTTTTATAGATTAACCGTTCGCTAACAAGTTAAAATAGAGTGGAAATAAGTATTTTTTATTAAGGAATAATTAATTATTTGTTAATTTACGTTTAAAACCAAGAATAGCCTTTTTATAATCTTCGACAGTATCAATTTCCTTCCAACCACTCTCGATTATTACACAATGAACCTTTATACCTATGTCAACAAGTTCCTGTATCATATCAGTTAAATATGCGTTTTGAAAAGTTTTTGCTCTTTGAAAAGGTTTGTTCCAATAGATTTTTTTTAATCTATGAAAATGTTGTTTAAAAATTTTAGCACCACGATCAGTTAACTTAATCATTCCTATAAACTCTCCATGAACATCATCATTACCTTTATTAATTTTCCCAATTTTTTCAACTTCATTATTTGAATTAAATATTACATTTTCTGCTTCAGTTATTGGATGATCTTTACGACCAACATAATAACCTCTCCAATCTATATCGACTACAACAGAAATATCATGATCAGAATTTAATAGCCTCTTAACTGCAACAGAGTCAAATAAAATATCAGAATAAGAAATTATAATATTACCGTTTATAACTTTTTCTGCATAGAAAATTGAATTTAAAACATTATTTTTTTTAAAATCTTTATTATCAAAATATTTTATATTTTTATAATTTATTTTTTCTTTTTTATATCCTCTAATTAAAGAAATATCACTTACACCACATTTTTTATAAACATCAAGTTGTCTTTGAAGTAAAGTCTTGCCTCCGAAATCTAACATGCATTTTGGTAAATTTTCTGTATGTTTTTTTAATCTGCTGCCTAAACCTGCAGCAATAATTAATGCTTTAGTCATATTCTTATTAATCGATGTTTCAATATCACTAATTTGATTATCGTTAAGATTATTTTCTTTTATAGTTCTAATGAGAGATATAATCTTAGGATTTGACTCTATATATTCACCTATATCTGGAGCAACACTTTTTTTTGAAATTCCAGCTAAATCATTCAAGTCATCATTATTTGCATTTAATAAAACTGATAGTTTTTTTATTATATTTATTTTAGGTGCTGTACGTTTTTCTTTTTCAATATCATTCAAATATGAAGCTGCAATGCCAACTTTTTTTGCTAATTCCCTTTGACCTAGTCCTTGTTTAATCCTTAATTCACGAATATAAGCGCCAAATTTTTTTTTCATATTCATAAGTTTTTTAATATTTCTTTATCAAAATAATCAATAGTTTTATTATAATTGTAAAAATTTTCTTCAATAAAATCTACAATAGATTTATCTTTATCCTTAAAATCTGAAATAGCAAAATTAATTTTTTCTTTTAAGTTGTCGATTTGATTTTTATCAAATTTATAGCCGAATTTTGATTTAACTTTACTGTCCATTGTTTCTAAATCTTTAAATTTATCAAATTGAATATTGTGAATCTTATCTAAATCTTCAAAATAAAGTATAGGTCGTTTCATTAATAAAAGATATTCAATAGCTATTCCAGAAGTATCAGTAATTAAACATTTTGATTTCTCTAAAGCAGTTAGATTTTCTGCCTCATTATCAAAAATAAAATTATCACCTTTAAATTTTTCTTTAAAATGATTCAAAATGTTCATTGATCTTTTTAAATTCTCAGGATGTGGCCTAAATCTTATTTTAAAACCCTCTTTAATAGCCTTATCTATAATTGTTTCAAAGTGTTCATTAATAAAATTTTTTTTCGCTTTATTCCAAGATGGAGCCACTAATATTTCATCGCAACTATCATTTTTATTTATTTTTTGCTCTAAATAATCAAAATAAAAATAACCTGATTTAATCAGTTTTTTTTCTTTTAAATTAGCTATTTCTTCTCTTTTTCGTATTTCCTTAATATGATAATCGCCATTACAAAGTATTTGATCATAATTATCAAAAGCTGTCTCGGTATAGATTTTAGTAGAACTAACTGCAGCGTGAAAAAAATAGATATAATTTTCTATATATTTGTTTTTTTTAACGATTGAATTATCTAAATCTGTCAATGTAAGAAACATATTTTTTCCTTTTACACTCAAAAAAAAATACTGCATTAAAACTCCTTTACCAATAAATACATTCTTTACATCTAAATTTACAACTTTATCCTCAATATCTGAGGAAACATAATAAATCTCACCAGGAAATTTTTTTGATATAAGCTCAATTAATAGATAAGCATATTTAAGATAAGATTTATTTTCTGAATAGAAAATAAATTTAGGTTTTGCCTTATTAATTTGATTGATGTTTTTAATAATTAAAAAAAAATTTTTGATATTAGAAAATATTTTTTTAATCATTTATTTTATTTAGCCCTTCCATATATGTCTTGGAATCTTTTTATGTCTGTTTCTTTTAAAATTGAACCTATTTGTGCTTCAATTATTTTTACAGGTTTTTTATATGGATTTTCTATCCTATGAACTGCACCTAACGGAATAAAAACAGTCTCATCAGGCTTTTTGATAAATCTTTTTTTATTTAGTGTTATTCTAGGTTTACCTTGTGTGATTACCCAATGTTCAGATCTGTGAAAATGCTTTTGAAGACTTAATATTCCTTTAGATTTAATATACAGTTCTTTTATTAAAAAATTTTTACCATTAAATAAGTTAACGTATTTTCCCCAGGGTCTATGAAATACATTTTTCTTTTTAAAGTATTGTCTCTTATTCCTTCCATACATCTTACAGATTTCTTTCCAAGATCCTAAATCAGACCAAGGAATATCTAATTTAATCGCATTAATTTCTTTTGTTTTTTCTAATATTGCATAGTCAAAAGACTTAGCTGTTGCTTTGGTAAACGCTTGTTTGTTTAAATAATACACATTACTTTTATATTTTGCTTTTGTTACAGCTTTGTTACAGCTTCGGTAAATATTTGGTTGGTATTTCTTAAAATTATTAATTATTGAATCTTTTCTTAAATAAAACATTCCAGAATTCCAATATCCTTTTTTACTAATTATTTGTTTAGCTTTAGTCTCTTTTGGTTTTTCTACAAATTTAGATACTTTGTTATTTTTTGTTAAAAAATAACCAAATTCACTAGAAGGTATTGTGGGTTTAATACCAAAAATAAAGATATTATTTTGAGTTAATTTCTTTTGACTCTTTTTAATAGTTTTATTAAACAAGCCAACCTTCTCTATCAAATGATCTGCTGCTAAAAACATTAATGGTTGTTCGTTTGAAATATCCTTTATTAATGCCGTACTTAATATAGCTGGTGCTGTATTTCTTTTGGCTGGCTCTAAAACTATTTTAAATTTTTTTATTTTATGTTTTTTTAAATGCTGTTTTACTGGCTTTAGATACTTTGAATTAGTACTTATGATTGGTGCATCGAAAATAGGTGCTTTAATTCTTTCAAGAGTTTTGCCTAATAAAGTCCAATTACCAAAATCTATAAACTGTTTAGCTTGATGTTTTTTAGCATTCGGCCAAAGTCTGGTTCCTGCTCCACCACATAAGATGACTGGGCGAATTTTCATTAAATTTTTGAGTAATCCTTAACTTCTTTTTTCTTACCTGGATGTGTAGGTGCACCCAAATAAGCAGGTCCGACAGTTTGAGCATATTTCCAAAGTGTTCCTGATCCAAAATCAGATTTTCTAGCCTTCCATTTTCTTTTTCTTGAAGCTAATTGAGCTCTGGTTAATCTAACATTTATTGTTCCTTTTTTAGCATCGATATCAATCGTATCTCCATTACGTAAAAGCGCTATAGGACCACCTAAAGCTGCCTCTGGACCAACATGTCCTACACAAAAACCTCTTGTTGCTCCTGAAAACCTTCCATCAGTTATTAGTGCAACTTTTTCTCCTTTACCTTGGCCATAAATCGCACCAGTGGTTGATAACATTTCTCTCATTCCTGGTCCACCAACTGGTCCTTCATATCTAATAATAATTACATCACCATCTTTATATTTTCTACTTTGAACTGCTTTCATTGCGCTTTCTTCGTTATCAAAGCATCTTGCTCTTCCAGTAAATTGAAGTTTTTTAAGTCCAGCAATTTTAACAATTCCACCTTCAGGTGCTAAATTACCTTTTAATCCTACAACACCTCCATCTGGCGACAAAGGTCTATTGTAAGCTCTTAAAACTTTTTGTTTCGGATTAAACTTTATTCCTTTTAAATTTTCTTTCATTGTTTTTCCTGTAACTGTCATACAGTTTCCATGAATGTATCCACCATCATAAAGAGTTTTTAAAAGCATAGGTACACCACCAGCTAACCACATATCTTTTGCAACATATTTTCCACCTGGTTTTAAATCAGCAAGATAAGGTGTTCTTTTAAATATTTTTGCAACATCCATTAAATCAAATTTAATTCCAGCTTCGTTTGCAATTGCTGGTAAATGTAGTGCAGCATTTGTTGATCCACCAGTTGCAGCAACAATTGTTGCAGCATTTTCTAATGCCTTTCTGGTAACAATATCTCTTGGTTTTATTTTTTTTGCCAATAATTCCATGACCATACGACCACTTGCTTTTGCATACTTATCTCGTTCTTCATATGGTGCTGGTGTTCCAGCTGAATAAGGTAATGCTAAACCAATGGCCTCTGATACACAAGCCATAGTGTTTGCAGTAAATTGACCACCACAAGCGCCTGCAGTTGGACAAGCAACTAACTCTAATTTTCTTAATTCTTTTGCAGACATTTGACCTGAAGAATGTTTTCCAACTGCTTCAAAAACGTCCACAACAGTTACATCTTTACCTTTGTATTTACCTGGAAGTATTGATCCTCCATAAATAAAAACACTTGGAACATTTAAACGAACCATTGACATCATTAAACCAGGCAAAGATTTATCACAACCTGCGATACCTACTAAGGCATCATAACAATGCCCTCTTACGGTTAATTCAGCACTATCTGCAATTACTTCTCTGGAGATTAATGAGGATTTCATCCCTTCATGACCCATAGCTATACCATCGGTAACTGTAATAGTACAAAACTCTCTTGGTGTTCCTCCAGATGCTCTCACACCTTTTTTAACTGATTGAGCTTGTCTCATTAAAGCAATGTTACATGGGGCAGCTTCGTTCCAAGTAGATACAACTCCTACAAAAGGTTTGGAGACATCTTTTTCGGTTTCTCCCATAGCATAATAAAAAGATCTATGTGGAGCTCTATCAGCACCTAGAGATGTATGTCTACTTGGTAATTTTTTTTTGTTAAACTTCCGCATTATAAATTTTTAATAGTTAATGATATTTTTTTGATATCATCTTTTAAATTAATATAGTTAGTTTTTTCTTGTTCAACAATATTTTTTGGTGCTCTATCCGTAAATCCTTTGTTAGATAATCGTTGAGATAACTTACCCATTTCTTCTTCATATTTATTCTTTCTTTTAATTAAGTTTTCTTTTATTAGATTTAAATCAATATTTTCATCAAAATATATCTTAAATATGTCACCAGATATAACTAGTGTAGCAGAAGGCTTTTGTTGATCTTTATCAAAGAAATTGTTGATACGACCAAGTTTTTTAAGAATTATTTCATTATTGTTCATCAAAGATTTGTTTTTTTTGGTAATTTTATTTATTGAAATATCAATAAATGAACCAGGACTTACATTTAATTCATTTTTGAAAGATCTTAATTCTGAAATAATGTTAATGATTTTCTCCACATCATTCATAGATTGATCTTTCTTAAATTTTCCAGTTGGCCAGTTAGCATGCATAAGGAAATTCTTATTTGACCTATCAAATTTGTTTTTTAACCAAATTTTCTCTGTAACAAAAGGTATAAATGGATGAAGTATAATTAGTATTTGTTTGAATATATAGGCAGATACTTCTTTTACTTCTTTTTTAGCTTTTTCATTGTCGGAAAATAAAATAGTTTTTGAAAGTTCGATGTACCAATCACAATATGAATGCCAAGCAAATTGGTAAGCATTTTTAGCGGCCTCGTCAAATCGATAATCTTTAAGATTTTTTTCAATCTTATCTTTTGTTTGAAGAAGTTCAGAATAAATCCATTTATTAATATTTAATGTAGTTTTAGGTGCTTTATCAATTTTACCAAAATCACATTCATTGGTTATTAAAAAGTTGTTAGCATTCCATAATTTATTTAAAAAGTTTCTATATCCTTTAACCCTATCTTCAGAAAGTTTAACATCAGTACCTGGTGATGCCATTGAAAGAAGTGTAAACCTTAAAGCATCTGCGCTATATTTATTTATTAAATCTAAAGGATCAATGACATTTCCTTTTGACTTAGACATCTTTTGACCTTTTTCATCTCTAACTAAAGCATGAACATAAATATCTCTAAATGGTTCTTTGTTTAAAAACTCCATTCCAAACATCATCATTCTAGCAACCCAAAAAAAGATAATATCAAAACCAGTAACTAAAACAGTTGTAGGATAAAATTTTTTAACAAAATCTTTTTTATCAGGCCAACCAAGTGTTGCAAATGGCCATAGACCAGATGAAAACCAAGTATCTAAAACATCTTGATCTCTAACTAAACTTACTTCCTTTTTATAAAATTTTTTTGCTTGTTTTTTTGCATCACTTTCATTTATAGCAACAAATATTTTTTTATCTGGTCCATACCATGCTGGTATTTGATGGCCCCACCAAAGTTGTCTGGAAATACACCAGGGCTCAATATTATTCATCCACTGAAAATAAGTTTTAGACCAATTAGTTGGAAAGAAATTTGTTTTTTTAGATTTAACTATTTTTTTTGCCTTAACTGATAATTTTTTTGCATTTACAAACCATTGCTCCGTTAAGAAAGGTTCAATAATTGAATTTGATCTATCGCCATATGGCACTTTATTTTTAATATTTTCTTCTTTAACAAAAAAATCTTTTTCTTTTAATTCATCTAATATTTTTTTTCGTGCTTCAAATCTATCTAAACCAATATAATCGTCCGGCGCATTGTTGTTAATTTTACCTTCCTCAGTAAAAATATTTATAATATCTAATTTGTTTCTTAGGCCTACATCATAATCATTAAAATCATGTGCTGGAGTAATTTTTAGGGCACCTGTTCCCTGATCTGGGTCAGCATAATTATCTTTTATAATTTTAATTTTTCTTCCCACAATTGGAATTGTAACAATTTTACCAACAAATTTTTTATATCTTTTGTCTTTTGGGTTAACAGCAACAGCTGTATCTCCAAGCATAGTTTCAGGTCTTGTGGTTGCTATTGTAATAAATTCAGTTGAATTAACTATTGGATACCTAATGTAATAAATTTTTGAATTTACCTCTCTTTGATCTACTTCTAAATCAGATATAGCTGTTTTGAGCACGGTATCCCAATTAACTAACTTCTCAGCTTTATAAATTAATTTCTTTTTATAGAGTTCAATAAAAACCTTTATTACAGATTTTGATAGGTTCTCATCCATTGTAAACGCATTTCGAGACCAGTCGCAAGAACATCCTAATTTTTTAAGTTGATTTATAATTATATCACCATATTGATTTTTCCATTCCCAAACTTTTTGAGTAAATTTTTCCCTACCTAAATCATTTTTATTTAAATTTTCTTTTTCAAGTTTTTTTTCGACCAAAGCTTGTGTAGCGATTCCAGCATGATCAGTTCCTGGTTGCCACAAAGTTTCATAGTTATTCATTCTGTAAAAACGAACTAATAGATCTTGTATAGAATTATTTAAGGCATGGCCCATATGTAAGCTTCCGGTAACATTAGGTGGTGGAATTACAATTGAAAATTTTTTTGAATTTTTTTTTGGTTTAAATAGCTCGTTTTTTTCCCAATAAGAATAAATATTATCTTCTACTTCTGAATGTATATATTTATTGCTATCCATGGGTGTAAGTAGTTTATAATTTAATAATTTAAATTAACAATAATCAAATTGAAACGTTATTTAATAGACTAATCAATAATATTTTATATATAAAGGGTACCCAATCGTATAATATAAGATCTGTTGGCATCGTGGCGGAATGGTTACGCAGAGGATTGCAAATCCTTCTATCCCAGTTCGATTCTGGGCGATGCCTCCAAAAAAAATTCTTGTTTTAGTTTGAAAAAAAAGTAAGTTCAGTTTTTAATATTCCTCGGTAGCTCAGTTGGTAGAGCAGTTGACTGTTAATCAATTGGTCGCAGGTTCGAGTCCTGCCCGAGGAGCCAAAAGATATAAAAAACTTTTATTATCCCGTTTTAGAAATCCCGGTACTTAATATTTGTAAAGATTTACTAAATTTTATTTTTTGATCATTAGAAAGTTCTTTGTATAACTTTGCTAAAAAATTATAATTTATGTTCATGTGACCTTCATTAACTTTTTCTAAGTTAGTTGTATACTCAGAAAAATCTTCAAAAAAATAATTTACAGGTACTTTTAAATAATTTGCCAATTGAAGTAATCTAATTGAACTTACTCCATTTGTGCCTTTCTCATATTTTTGTATTTGCTGAAATGTTACATTTATTGCTTTTGCGACTTTTGTTTGCGTTAATCCTAAAGCTAATCTTCTAAGCTTTAATTTATTACCCAAATGTTTATTAAAATTTTCTTCCATTAAGACCCCTCTTAAATGTTTTTATATTAGTCGTATTCAACATAGTTTTTAAGGTTATCGCAACACAAAAATTTATTATATTTATGGGAAATAATGAGAATTATAAAACCGTGTCAAGCAATTATATTAACAAAATATCAAATATTTTGCTTGAAATATTCAAGAAAACTTAGACCTATAAAATCTGACTTAAAAATAATTTAGTTCTATCACTTTTAGGATTAGCGAAAAAGTCTTTGGTATTGGCTTTTTCAACTATCATTCCTTCATCCATAAATATCATTTGGTCAGCAACTTCTTTTGCAAATCCCATTTCATGTGTCACTACGATCATTGTCATACCTTGTTTTGCAAGATTGACCATTACATCTAATACTTCTTTAATCATTTCAGGATCTAATGCTGAAGTTGGTTCATCAAATAACATAATTTTTGGCTCCATACACAATGCTCTAGCAATTGCAGCTCTTTGTTGTTGTCCACCTGAAAGTTGACCTGGAAATTTTTGTGCTTGATCTATTATTTGAACTCTTTCCAAGTGTTTTATAGCCAACTCTTCAGCTTTTTTTTTGGGCATTTTTTTAACCCAAATAGGAGCTAGTGTACAATTATCTAGAATTGAAAGATGTGGAAATAAATTGAATTGCTGAAACACCATTCCTACTTCTGCTCTTACTTGTTCAATATTTTTTGTATCTTCAGATATCTCTGTGCCATCTACAATAATACTTCCTTTTTGATGTTCCTCTAATCTATTAATACATCTTATCAATGTAGATTTACCTGATCCTGAAGGTCCACAAACAACAATTTTTTCTTTAGGTTTAACTTCCAAATTTATTTCTTTTAAAACTTGAAAATCTCCAAACCATTTATTCATATTTTGAATTTGTATAATTGACTCTGACATTTATTATCTATCTGTTTTATATTTTTGTTCTAAATTATAGCTATATTTACTCATTCCATAACAAATAATCCAGAAAATTATAGCAGCAAATACATATCCTTCCATTGAAAAGCCCAACCATTCTGGGTTAGTTTTTGCTAATCCTAACATTCCAGCCAATTCTAATAATCCAACAACGAATATTAAAGGAGTGTCTTTAACTAAAGCTAAAAATGTATTGGCTATTCCTGGTATCACTAATTTTAAAGCTTGGGGTAAAATTACTAACAAATGCATTTTCCAATATCCCATTCCTATAGATTTTGCTGCATCATATTGACCTCTAGGTAAAGCTTGTAAGCCTCCCCTAATAACTTCTGCTGTATAAGCAGCTTCAAATAAAACTATTGCAATAATTACTCTTATTAATTTATCAACATAAGTACCATCAGGTAAAAACATTGGAAACATCACCGCAGACATAAATAAGACTGTTATTAATGGGACACCTCTCCAAAATTCAATAAATAGAATTGATGTCCATTTAAGTGTTGGTAAATTTGATCTTCTACCTAAAGCAAACATCATTCCTATAGGAAAACAAAAAATTAAAGAAAAGAATGAAACTATAAATGTGAGAGACAAACCGCCCCAGGCTCCAGTTTCAACCCATACTAAACCAAACTCTCCACCTGAAATTAAATAATATATTAATAAAAATGAGATAATTGGAAGAAAAATAACATAATATAAAGTTAGATATTTTTTTAATTTTAATGGAAAAAAATATCCAAGCCCTGCTAGACCTAAAACAATTATAAAAGTCGTATTTACTCTCCATTGTTCAGCATTGGGATACATTCCATACATAAATCGATTAAACCATACTTTAATATAAACCCAACAAGCCCCATCACCTGTACAATCTTCTTTTTTATCTCCAGCAATATTAGCCTCGAATATAAACCAATTTAACAATGGTGGGATGCTAAATATAACTAATAAAATAATACATATGCTTAAAGCAGCATTAAAATTAGACGTATTTATATTTTTATTCAAATTATCTAATTGTTTAATTCCAGAAAACTCTATTCTAATAAAATGTAATCCTATCATGCCAAAAAATAGTGGAGTTAAAAAGCTTATATAACCTGGTAAAAAAGAGGTTATATTTGTATTCAAAAAATGATTTAGAGAAAAATCAATAATTCCTAATGAAAAAAAAGATACACCTAAAAATATAAATAATTTTATATTTTTTTTATCGGGTTTTAATAAATTTATTTTATTCATAAGTTATTTTTCTTGAATCGCTATTCGCTTATTATACCAATTCATTAATACTGAAATTGCTAAACTTATTGTTAGATAAGTTGCCATAGTAATAGCAACAATCTCAATTGCTCTACCAGTTTGCATCATTGCTGTTCCAGCAAAAACTAAAACTAAATCTGGATATGCGATAGCTGCAGCTAATGATGAATTTTTTGTTAAATTTAAATATTGGTTAGTTGTAGGTGGAATTATAATTCTTAAAGCTTGTGGCATAATAACTAATTTTAAAATTTGACCTGGTGTTAAACCTATTGAAGCAGCAGCTTCCTTCTGCCCTTTACTTATACCTTGAATACCAGCCCTTACATTTTCAGCAATGAATGTTGCTGTATAAAGTGCTAATGCAAGAGTTAATGCAATTAATTCAGGAGGGATACTAAGTCCTCCTTCATAAGTAAATGAGGTTGTTGCAAGTTGTTTTAATTTAGGAAAACTCCAAGATAAATCAACGCCTCCAAATAAAAAAGTTAAAAGAGGTAAAATTATAAAAACTCCTAAAGAAATTAAAAATTTTGGGTACTGTATACCTTCCTCTTCCTGCTTTTTTTTAGCAAATCTATTAAAAAAGAAGATAATTATTAAAGCAAGAATTAATGAAATAATAAATACATCAAAATTATTCCAAACTGGCGCAGGAGTATAAAGGCCTTTTATGGTCATAAAAGATGTTCCTAGAATTAAAGTAGCATCCTCAGGCATAGGTAATGCTCTTAAAGCTGCAAAATACCAAAAAAATATTTGCAACAATAAAGGAATATTTCTAAAAAATTCAACATAAAATGCTGCTGTTTTTTTTATTAAATAATTAGGAGATAACCTTGCAACACCTACAATTACTCCTAATATTGTACAGAAAATAATACCAATAAAAGAAACTAGTAAAGTATTTAATAAACCAACTAGGTATGCTCTAGCATATGAACGTGATCCATCATAATCAATCAGGGAAAATTGTATATCAAATGAAGCCTCTTGTTTTAAAAATCCAAAACCAAACTCTATACCTCTATTATCCATATTAATTTGAGCATTTATTGTAAAAAAACCGAAAATTAAAACTATGGTTAATAATGTTAGTAATTGAGGTAAGATTTTTTTTATTTTCATATTGTTGAGAGTATAAAAAAAGGGCTAGATAAATCTAGCCCTTTTTAATCAATTTATTACTTAAAATTATCTTGATGGTGGAACGTATAAAATACCACCTTTAGTCCATAATTGATTTGGACCTCTGTCTGGTAATATACCAGGGTCAGCTATATTTCTTTTATAGCTTTCACCGTAATTTCCAACTTGTTTGATAATTCTTAAGTTCCACTCGTTATCTAGACCGAATGCTGCACCCATTTCTCCTTCAGCACCAACTAATCTTTTAATAGCAGGATTATCAGAAGTTTTCATTGAGTCTGCATTAGCAGATGTAATACCATATTCTTCAGCTTCAATCATAGTATTTAAAGACCATCTTACTAGATCTTCCCAAACTGGGTCACCTTGTCTAACAACAGGGCCTAAAGGCTCTTTTGAAATAGTTTCAGGTAACACAATGTGTTCATCTGGGTTTGACATTTTAGTTCTTTGTGCTGCAAGTCCTGATTTATCTGTAGTGTAAGTATCACATCTACCAGCATCATAAGCAGCTACAACTTCATCAGCTTTTTCAAAAGCAACTGGAGTGTAAGAAATTCCTTTTGAATTAAAGAAATCTCTCATGTTTAACTCAGTTGTTGTACCAATGTTAGTACAAGCTGAGATTCCATCTTTGAATTGGCTTGTTGAAGTAATACCAGAACTTTTTCTAACCATGAAACCTTGGCCATCGTAGAAGTTTACTCCCACAAATGTAAGTCCGATATCAGCATCTCTAGAAAGAGTCCAAGTTGTGTTTCTAGATAAGATATCAATCTCACCAGAAGTTAGAGCTGTAAATCTTTCTTTAGCACTAAGTGGAGTAAACTTAACTTTGTTTGCATCACCTAATACTGCAGCAGCTACTGCTCTACATACATCAACGTCAACACCAGTCCAATTTCCAGCAGCATCAGCATTTGAAAATCCCGGTAGACCTTGAGATACACCACATCTTACAAAACCTTTTTTCTGAGTGTTTTTAAGAGTTTTAGATTTCTTTGCCATAGCTTCTGTTGAAAATGCAAAAAGCACAGCAACCATTGCTACGAAAGAAGTCAATTGTTTTACGTATTTAAACATTATTTATTCCTCTGTTTATTTATTTATTTGTTAACAAATAATTCAAATTATAATTTGAATTAAATTTATTATTCATCATTATCTATTTGTGATCAAAGAAAATATTGACATCTTTCTAACTAATTTTAACTATATGTAGTGTAAAATTTAATTTTAATAATATATATAGTGATGGCGCGCTCTGGAGGATTCGAACCTCCGACCCTCGGTTTAGAAAACCGATGCTCTATCCAGCTGAGCTAAGAGCGCAAAGAAATATTTATAACTATATTTATAATATTAATTTAATTTTTAAAAAGAAATTTTTTACATATTATTAACAAGGTTAAAAGCTCAATTCTTCCAATAACCATAAAAATGATCAAATAATATTTAGTAAAAAAATGTAAATTATTGAAACTAAACTCATTTATACCGTACATAGATGAATTAACAGTGTTCATTAATGTGAGAATAGAGAGTTTAAATGAATTATCAAATTCAACACCACTTAATGTAAGTAAACATGTCAAAAAAAATAATGAAAATATAAAAATTATGATAGATAAAAAATATTTATGAACTTCAGATATTTCAAAAGATTGCTTAGAGAATAAATGTTTATTAACAAAAATATTTTTAGGTCTACTGTAAGATAAAATTTCATTTATTGAATACTTAAATAAAGAATAAATCTTTAAAAATCTTATACCGGAACTAGTGGAAAAAAAAGATCCACCTATAATTACAAGTATTAAAAAAATAAATGATAAATTTTCATTACCATTATTTAAAGAGAAACCTATATTTGAAACACTGCTAGTTAATGAAAGAAATAAATTAGTAAAATTATTATCAAAATTCAAAAATACAAAAAAAATAAATAATAAAATTAAAAAATAAATCAATAAATGAATATCTTCGTTAAAAAAATTTATATTATGATTTTTGGTAAAAATTAAATTATAGATTAAAAAAATACTAAAAAATGAAGTTAATAATAATAAAGAAGTAATTATAATTTGAGAATTATTTATTA